>JBIIOL010000278.1:0-5156 GCA_044336965.1 Pirellulales bacterium
CCCCTTTTCGTTTGCCGTTGACGGTTCGCGGTTGGGAGCCTATTCCTCTGCGTCATCGACAAGCGGAGCCGCCTTCCCATGCCAGCCCAGCCAATGCGAACCCAGTGCAGCCCCGCGGTGTTTTTGTTTCTCGCGCTCGCCCTTTGTGGCATGCCAGGCACATGGGGCCGCGCGGAGGAGACCGTTGGCGGTGCCGAAGTGATCTCGCTCGAAGATCAGCTCAAGACAGGCCTCAAGGCCCGCCGCCCCGAGGAGAAGGAGTTCATCGAGGAGGTGGCCAGGCTCGTCAATGCCGGAAAACTTCCCCGCAAGCTGGTCGACTCCACCTTCATGTGGGCCCTGCGCCGCCGGACCAACTATCCCTTCCCGGCCTTCGAGCGGGCCCTGCGGCTGCAGGCGGATCAGCTGGGCGTGGATCTGTAGCCAATCTGGAAAACGGGATCTGACGCGGTCCCGGCGTCCCCCGGCTTCCGCCGAGGGCTTTTATCAGAGGGTGTCCCCCGGCTTCCGCCGGGGGCTTGTATTCCAACGGTCGCGGGCCGCCATCTGTCCGACGCGGCGGCCGGGCTGATCCGTTTGGATTTCGCCACGTATCGCTGAACTGGGGTGCCGCGCAAGAATCGCCCTAGCTTCCGTGCATAGCATTGCATGGATACGGGATGGCCACGCAGGAAGCCGCGTGACCACAGCCTCATTCATGGACGACGGCCTGTTCCGCTCGCATCACCGCTGACGGTCGCTGCGATCGGCAACCGGAGATGTGACGACCATGAATCGGCTTCGACGGATGAGGCGATTGCTCCACGCGTGGCGGCTTCACGTTGAGCCACTGGAGCCCCGGCACCTTCTCGCCGGCGTCTCGCCGGCGTCTCGCCGGCGTCTCGCCGTCCGTGCTCGCCCAGCCGATCGCGCAGATCATCTGGCAGGGGCAGCCCACCGACGTGCGTGAGGGCTATTGGAACGGCAAGTTCGAATCGGCCACGCCGTATGGATCGGTGGCCATCCCGCCGGCGCTCGTGCCCGTCACGTGGACGACCGTGTCGCTGGGCGAGGGTTTCTTTTCGCTCGTAGCCCCCGGCGCCAATCCGCAACTGGTCGTCGACTGGGCCAGCCAGACGCCCGGGGTATTGGCGATCGAGCCCGACTTCATCATCGACGCGCCCCCCGCCACCGGCGCGGTGATCGCGACCCCTGGCACCGGGACGTCGTCCGTCCCCAACGACCCCGGCTATCCACTGCAGTGGGCCCCACCGATCATGCAGGCCCCGACCGCCTGGAACATCACCACGGGCGCCAAGATCGTCGTGGTGGCGGTCCTCGATTCGGGGCTCGACCTCTCGCACCCCGACCTGATCGCCAACACGTGGAAAAACCCACGGGAACTGGCCACCAACGGTATCGACGACGAGAAGAACGGCTTCGTCGACGATGTCTATGGATGGAACTTCCTCACCAACACGAACAACGTGCAGGACGGCTACGGCCATGGCACCCACGTGTCGGGGATCATCGGCGCCGTTGGCAACAACGGCGTGGGAATCACCGGCCTCGGCTGGCAGGTGGCGCTGATGCCGCTGAAGATCCTGGGCGACAATGGCGTCGGCACCGTCTCCGCGGCGCTCGCCGCCATGAGCTACGTGACGATGATGCGCCGCGACTTCGAGACCAACATCGTGGTCTCGAACAACTCCTGGGGGGCGTCAACCAGTTCGTCGGTGGTGATGCGCGACGCCATCGCCGCCATGGGCGACGTCGGCATCACCTTCGTCGCCGCCGCGGGCAACAACGCATCCAACAACGACGTCGTGCCCCGCTATCCTAGCGGCTACGACGTGCCCAACGTCATCTCCGTCGCTGCCAGCGACCAGGCCGACAGTCTCTCCAGCTTTTCCAACTACGGTCCGACCACGGTCGACCTCGCCGCCCCGGGCAGCCTGATCTACTCGACGCTCTCCGGCGGCCAATACGGCTACCTTTCGGGCACATCGATGGCCGCCCCGCAGGTCACGGGTGCCATCGCGCTGTTGAATGCCGGGAAGCCAGGCCTCACGGTGGCCCAGACCCGCGCCGCGATTCTCGGCTCGACCGACACCATCCCAAGCATGGTGGGCCTGACTGTCACCGGCGGCCGCCTCAACATCAACGGCGCCATGAAGTCGCTCGGACTGACGCCCGTGGTACCCCCGATTCCGCCGCCGCCAGCGCCGCCGCCGACGCCTGCCGGGCAGCCTTTCACCGACAACTTCAACCAGCCTAACAGTCCAACGCTCTCCGGCTTTTGGGGCACCCGCATCGGCAGCATCGGTATCACCGATCAGGTGGCCGTATCGCGGGTCGCGGGCGCGTCGATCTCCACGCTCAACAACGTGAAGATCGTCGACTCGGCGAACCAGGCATTCGTCAACCTCCGCGCGGGCACGAGCGCGGGCCTCGTGGCCCGGTATACAGGTGGCGGCGACACCCGCATGTATCTGGCGAACATCGCTCGCTCAGGCAGCGGCTTCATCGGCCGCATCTACCGCAACACGGGGGCCTCGTGGACGGTGCTCACCAGCGGAATCATCACCGCCGCTTCGGGCGTGCTGCAGTTCGACGTCGCCGGCTCGTCGCTCACGCTCTTCTTCAACGGTATCCGCGTTGCCGGCGCCTACGACACGGCGATCCCCAACGCCGGTGGCGTGGGCATCCGGCTGACGGGCGCGGGCGCCACCCTCGGCAACTACTCGCAGCGCACGCTGACCGCACCTGTCCCGGTGAACGCCACGCTGCCATTCTCCGACACCTTCACCGGAGCCGACAGCTTCTTCGTGCCGCCCTCGTGGAACAAGCGGATCGGTAATCTCGCCGTGGCGAGCAACGTCGTGGTCTCGCGTTTCAACAACGTGTCGATCATGGCACTCAACGGCGTCTCGACGCGAGACTCGAGCGCCCAGGCATTCGTCAACATCGTCAACGGCACATCGGTCGCCCTCGTGGCCCGCTATACCGGCGCGGGGGACGCCCGCATGTATTGCGCTGGGCTCGTGCGGGTAGGTTTTAACTTCTTCGGCAGGATCTGGGTGAACAACGGCACCGGCTGGAAGATTCTCGCCAGCGGTCTGTCACCCGGCGGCTCAGGCATCCTGCGGTTCGAAGTCGCGGGCTCCGCCCTGACGCTGTTTCTCAACGGCAGGCAGCTCGCAGCGGCGTCAAACAGGGCGATTACGGGGCCGGGCACGATGGGCATCCGCTTCGTGGGCCCGGGCGCCGTGGCCGACAACTATTCTGCCATCGCCCTGACGCCTCCCACGCCCACGGCCACCACATCCCCCTTCAGTGACGCCTTCATCCAGCCCAACAGCCCCTTTCTGGGGAGCAACTGGGTGCAGGTCTACGGCAACATGGCGATCAGCGACGACACGGTCATCTCGCGAATCAACGCCGCCTCTCTCGCGACGCTCTACGGCGTCAATGTGAAAGACTCCAGTTCACTGGTATCCGTGCGGGACTCCATCACTCAGGCCGTGGTCAACGTCGGCTCCGGCCTGTCGGCAGGTCTGGCCGCCCGCTTCAAGGGCACCGTCGACCACTGCATGTATTGGGCCGGTCTGGAAAAGGTGGGCGACGCCTATTTCGGTCGCATCTGGGTCAACAGTGGCATCCGGTGGACGCTTCTCGCCTCCGTTCCCGTGGCCGGCGGTTCGGGGCGCATTCGCTTCGACTGCATCGGCTCGGCGCTGACGCTCTATCTGAATGGCGTGAAGATCATCGGCGTGCATGACACCACGCTGCCCGGGCCCGGAGCGGTCGGACTGCGGCTGGCGGGTGCCGGCACGACGGTCGACAGCTACGCTTACGTCCGCCGGTGAAAGTTGGTGACGAGCATGGCAACCGATATCCGCCGCGTACCCGGTGTCCCCCGGCTTGCGCCGGGGGCTTTTATGAGAGGGAGTCCCCCGGCTTGCGCCGGGGGCTTTTATTCACACGGCGCTTGTCACACGGCCAACAACGACCGGATTCGCGGATCGGCCAGCGTCTCAGCGACGAACCGGGCACCGGTGAAATCGTGACGTCGACTGTGGCCACCCGGCACCGCCACGGCGACGGCCCCCGCGGCCACGGCCGCCTTGCATCCCGCCTGCGAATCCTCGAGCACGAGCATCGCTCCGGGATCGACGGCCAGCCGCCGCGCCGCTGACTGATAAATCTCCGGATCCGGCTTACCATGGGTCACGTCGGCGCTGGTCAGCACAAACGCAAAGCGGTCACGAAGACCCACCCGCGAGAGCACATCATGGGCGAACTGTGGCCCGCTGCTGGTGGCAACGCCACGGGCAACGCCGCGGGCGTCGAGCAGATCGAGCAGTTCCACCGCTCCCGGCATGGTCCGCAATTCCGTGTCGAGCAGCGACTGGAAAATCTCGTGCGTCTCGGTGGCCAGGGTCTCGATCGTGTCGGCGAGCCCGTGCCACTCGATCATGATCGCCAGCGACACCTGCTGGGGCCGACCCATCATCGCATCGAGCAGGTCGGGCTCGAACGACTTGCCCCGCCGCCGTAGGAGTTCCGAACCGACATGCTGATAAAGTTCCTCTGTGTTGACGAGCAGACCATCGAGGTCGAAGGCGACGGCCTCGATGCGGGATGATGCGGTCATGGTGTGGCTCTCGTGGTCACTTCAACCGGTAGACCGCGTAGCCGCGGTTGGCATGGAGCCGTTCGAACGGCAGCGTGTCCACGCCGGGCACGTCCACCGGAATGATCGCGTGGGTGGCATCATACTTCTCGGCGACCGTCGTCAGCCGCTCGGCCCCCAGGGCCGCCGTCGATCGTTCCATGTTCGCGAAGCTGCCGTCGCGTGAAAAGCAGTCAACGAATCGTTGTCGCCACTCGACGAGCGACCGGGCATCCTGCGGGCTGTTCTTCCAGCCCACGACCTCGCGGCGGCCGGTCCACCATGTCAAGCTGGCCGCGCCGCGGGGCGTGAGGAAGCAGGCGTCGGCTGGCGTGTTGGCCGTGACCCAGTCGCAGATCTCCCGCCAAGCCGCCGCATCGACCTTCGTGTCGCTGCGGGCCACGAGGCCCGCGCGGCCGGGGAGCGGCCAATGCCGGCTTTCATGGGCGAGATTGAGGCAGAGCAGCAGCGCGACGAGCGAGCGGATGACGGGTGGCCGCAA
>JBIIOL010000279.1:0-5153 GCA_044336965.1 Pirellulales bacterium
TGGGTATCGGAGTCGGGGTTGGCGTGGGGGTGGGCGTCGTGGCCGCCCCGCTGCCGACGAGCGTGAGGTTACGGAGCACCGCCGAACTGCCGCCCGGCGTGGCGGTGAAGCCGAAGGTCGTCGAGCTCCCGGCCGCGACCGCCCCATTCCAGCTCTCGTTGCGGACGGTGTAGCGGCTGCCTGAGCGGCTGGCGATCACGCCATTCCAGAGCGACGTGATCTGTCCGTCGAAGTCGAACTCGACTTTCCAGTTGGCAAAGGCGGCGGTGGTCGTGTTGCGAACCGTCACGTCGCCGTTGAAGCCGCTGCCCCAATCGCTCGTGACTGACAACGCAACTGACGAGGACGGCGTCGCGGCCAGGGAAGGCGTCGGTGCAGCCATGACGGCTGGCGTCGCAAGCGTGACGGCGGGCGCCGCTGGTGGGACAGGTGCGGCCGCCGGCGTCGGCGCACGATCGTTGTTGGCGATCGTGATGACGCCGGTCCGGTCAGCAATGGTGGCCCGCTTCGGCGACGAGAGGTTGATCGAGAAAGTCTCATTCGGCTCGTAGGTGCGGTCGCCCTTGATCGCGATCAGCACCTGCTTGGTGGTCGTTCCTGCGGCAAACGAGACATTGCCTGCCTTTGCCACGAAGTCGCTGCCGGCCGTGGCGGTGCCGTTGGCCGTCGCGAATCGCAGGCTCACGACGGTGCTTGCGGGCTGCGAGAGCCGCAGGGTGATGGCCGCATTTGTCGTGCCGCTGTCCCCTTCCGTGATCGTCACGTCGTCGATCGAGATCGACGGCGGAGTGACGGCCATCATCGACCGCGGCTCGAGCGCCTCCGAGGTCAGGCTGGCGAGTGTCGGACGTCCGCGGCGTGATCTGCTGCTGCGGTATGCGCTCCGACGGCGGAAGAGGTCGGCGATGGCGTGGGAAGTCCGGGGAAAGAACCAGTTGCGCAGCGTCATGGGGCACCTCGAGGGGGATGAAAGAAAGACTGTCCGGGAAGAGGAGGTGCGGGATGACATGACGCAACCCGAGACGATTCCGTCTCGCGGTTGCCGCTATTCCCCACACACTCACATCAAGATGCTGGCGGCAATGGGCACGATTTGCTTTGCGTCAGCGTTCGCCCGGCGATCTGCCCCTGAGAGACCGTCGTGGAGCCTGCGTGATGACCTCCCTGCTCCGCTTCGCATTCTTCCGGAGGCCTGCGCAGGCTTCAAGGAATCGGTCGGGAAAAAAATTTTCTACCGCCACCGATTTCCGGCGGGACGGGGGTTGCCCCTTGGGGCAGTCCTCCTACTGCGGGGTGAGCGACCGGCCGCGCCAGCTGGTCTGGAGGCCGAGCAGCCGCCGAACCAGGGCCACCCACTGGATCGCGAGAAACACCGAGACTCCCAGCGGATGTGCCAGCACGCTCATTGAGCTCTGGCGGAACCTCCCGGCCTCGAGGATGCGTGGCAGGGAGGAGAGTGCCACAGCGACGAACGATCCAGGCACCGCCCATGCCGGCCAGCCTTGCCAGCCAGTGGCGAGTCCCCAGGCAACGAGCAGCCAGGGAAGCAGCTGGCCGCCGGCCAGCAGGATCGTGAAGGGGAGGATCGTGGCGGGAGAGCCGATCCCCTCGGTCGCGTTCTTGGAAAGTCCCTTCCAGACATCGAGGCTCCGCGAATACATCCGGCAGGAAGCGATGTCGGTGGCGTCGAAGATGTCGGTGCGGAGACCCGCGCGGCGAAATGCCCGCGGCAGCTTGATGCCGTCATGCAGCGACGCGCGGATCGCCGTGTGGCCGCCGGCCCGGAGATAGTCGCCGCGACGGGTGACGAAGAGTTGGCCGCACCCTGCGGCCATCCCCGGCGAGTTGTCCATGCGGCTGCGGGCGATCGGCAGGAAGCCCAGCAGCACGAAGTGGATCAGTGGCAGCAGCAGCCATTCGAGGAACGAACCGGTTACCTGCCGCGGAAAGCCGGATACGAGAGACGCCTGCGAAGCGTCGAGGAATGCCACGCAGCGGCGGACAGCGTCGGGCGACAGCAGCACGTCGGTGTCGAGAAACACCCACGTGTCGTGCGAGGCCGCCTCGGCGAGCTGCGCACAGGCGTGCTGCTTGCCGCACCAGCCAGAGGGCAGCGGCCAGCCGTGGACCAGCCGCACGCGCGAGTCATTCTCGGCGAGCTTTCGCACGATTGCGTCGGTGCCGTCGGTCGATGCGTCATCGAGCACGACCACTTCCAGATCGACGTCGCGGTTGTCGAGGATCGCGCGCACGCACGGCTCGATCGCCGCCGCCTCGTTTCGCGCCGGCACCAGCACCGACACCGCCGGCTCCTCGAATGCCCTCCCCTGCTCCGGTGCGGGAAGAAACACCTTGAGATTGAAGAGCGTCAGCAATGCCGGGATCGCCGCCAGCACGAGTGCCGTCGCCATGAGCAGGGAGATCGTCACGCCGCTCATCCCAGTCGCTCCCCGCCGTGCGAGGCATCGAACCGTTCGCCCCGCCACCATGCCTTGAATCGCCGCAGGGTGTCGTAGACCCAGCCCACGCCGACGTCGCCAGAGGCCAGCACGGTGAAGGCATGCGGGGCGCGGCGGATCGCCGCCGCGGCGAGCCTGTCCTGGGTGGCAACGAGCGCCGCCTCGAGCGCATCGGTCCACTCCTTCGCATCGCGGTGGGCTGCATCGGCGATCCGCATCGCCGGACCAAACGCCACGAGCGCCTCCGGCAGTCGTTCGCTCCAGAAGGGATACTCCACGGCCACCGGCACGATCAGACCGCGTCCGCTGGCGGCCGCGGCATGGGACACTCCGGGACGGATCGACGGCGGCCTTGTCCGCGGATCGGCAAATACTCCCTGCGACGTGATCCAGAAGATCACGTCGCTACGGCGGCTGGCCGCCTTCGCCATTCGCAGAAAGCGGGCGGCGCCGCGGCGCGTGTGCGGCTCGATGCCGAGAAACCCGATGCGTTCCATGAACCGGTACTTGCCAAGCGCGGCAGCGTCGATCGGGCCGTAGTTGAGTCGTTCGGGATAACACTTTCCGGCCGTCAGAAGAAAGACGAGCGGATCCCACCAGCCGGGATGGTTGGTATAGAAGATGACCGGCTCACCCGCGATGTCGGGCATGCCAGCCCCGCCGTCCTCCGCTGCCAGCAGCCGCAGCGCATGGAAATGACGACGGAAGTATCGCCGCACGTAGAACATGAACCAGCCGTACAGCTGCCCGGAAAAAGCAGGCAGTTCGTGCTCGTGGAAATCGTCCGGCAGCGGCATGACGACAGAGCCCGGGGGCGGTCGGAAATCCCTCAGGCGGGGCACGCCGCCGGGCGGGCGGAGGACGTCGACCGGGCGACGATACCGTCCCGATCGACGCAGTCTGCGGCGATCCAGCCCGACATCATCACCATCGGCATGCCGGGGCCAGGATGGGCTGAGCCGCCAGCCAGATAGAGCCCCTCGATATCGGGCGACCGATTTGCCGGCTTGAAGGCGCCCAGAAACTTTCCGTGGCTCGCAAGACCATAGATCGCGCCGTCGAGCACGTGGTAGCGGTCGTTGATGTCCTGCGGCGTGAGCGCCCGTTCGAAGACGATGTGCTTCTCGAGATCCTTCATGCCCGCCGTGCTCTCGAGCTTCTCGATGATCCGTCGGCGGTATGGTGCGAACATCTTCGACCAGTCGTGGTGGGGCCGCAGGTAGGGCGTGTGCACGAGCACGTAGAGCGCCTCGCCCCCGGGTGGCGCGACGCCGGGTTCGGTGACGGCGGGAGCGCAGACGTAGCAGGTCGGGTCGGGGGCCGGCTCGCCGCGTCGGTAGATCATCTCGAACTCCTCGTGCGGATCGTGCGAGAAGACGAAGTTGTGGTGGATCAACTGCTCGTACCGCTTGTCGAGGCCGAGGTAGAGCACGACGCCCGAGCAGGCCGGTTCGTAGCGGCGACGGTGCAGGAACCGCTGGCGTGGCTGGCCGTCCACCAGTTCGCGGTGCGTGCGGACGCTGTCGGAATTGCTGACGACGGCACCGGCGGAGATCGTCTCGCCCGCCTCCGTCTCCACGCCCTGAACGCGGCCACCTTCAACGATGATGCGGCGGATGGGCGTTCGCGTGCGGATCTCCACGCCGAGGTCGACAGCCAGGCTGGCAAGCGCCCTCGGCACGGCGCCGGTGCCGCCGCGGGGATACCACACGCCGTCGTTCGACTGCATGTGGGCGATGCCGCAGAGCACAGCCGGAGAGGCGTCGGGCGAGCTGCCCACATACTGTGTGAAATGGTCGAGCATCTGGGCGGCCCGCTGGTCGGGCACGAACGATCGCACGGTGCCAGCCACGCTGCGGCCCGGCCGCATCCCCATCACCTCTTTCACGATCGAGAGCGACAGGCCGCGGCTGGGGTCGAACATGTCCTTCAGGCCCCCCACGTTCCTCCAGAAGAAATACTCTTCGGAGATCCGGTGCAGCCGTTCGGAGAGGTCCATGAACCGGCCGTAGCCGGCGCCGCTCCCCGTGCCCGGGGCGAAGGCATCGAGCGTGGCCCGCATGCGATCGACATCGGCGTGGAGATCGAGCCTCGAGCCGTCGTCGAAGAAGCTCCGCCACTGGGGGTCGAGCGGCACGAGGTCGAGATGATCCTCCAGTTCGCGGCCGGCCTCGGCGTAGATTCGCTTGAGCACGCGGGGGATGGTGAGGATCGTCGGTCCCATGTCGAACCGGAAACCCTGCTCGGCGAGCACGGCCGCCTTGCCGCCGACCCACGGATTTTTGTCGCAGAGCGTCACCGCATAGCCGCGGGCCGCGAGCGTGCAGGCCGTCGCCAGACCGCCGAGGCCGCCACCCACCACCACCACCACTCTGTTGTCTTCACGAGACGTGTTCATCGTGCCGTCCTCGACTGTCTGGGGCGTTGTGTTCGGTGTCGAATGTCTGAAGGAGCCGCCGCGGTACCGCAGTCATACCGAGTGGACGGGTTCCGTGCCGTGGATCGTGGTGCCGGTCGCCGGCCGGCGGCCCCGGTCAGAGCCGTCGATGCCCAGATCTTCAAGCAGCAGGTCGGAGGCGATCCGGGCCGACGAATAGATCACGGGCAGGCCGCTGCCCGGATGCGTGCCGCCCCCCACGAGGTAGACCCCGTCGAGATCCTCGAACCGGTTGTGCGGCCGCAGGTGCAGCATCT
>JBIIOL010000013.1:0-16823 GCA_044336965.1 Pirellulales bacterium
GAGTCGCAGAATTCACCGGCTCCTGCGCGTGCCTCCGACCGGCTCCTCAGCATCTGAAGTCGAGTGCTTTCACTTCTCCGTCACCTCGATCGTGACGGGATCGGCGTTGACGCTGTTCGTCGCGCCTGGACCTGAGCGGCCCGTGGCGCGGATCGTCACGCGGCCGCGGCCGAGGAGTTCGGCCGGCACCTCGATCGTCGTGTCGCCTCCGGGCGTGCGGCCCAGCACCCGTCCCATGGAAAACACCGCCACGCCATCGAGCCCATCGCCTGCAACCCGCACCCGCACCGCACCCGCGATGCTCACGCGAGCTGGCTCCACCTCGAGCGAGAGCGTCCTGCCGTGGTTCGCGAACCGCACCGGCATCACCCAGCGTCCCTGTGATTTCACCGACGACGATTCGGTGGCCACCACGCGGAGTTCGTGATGCCCGTCCGCCAGCTGCGCCGTGTCGAGTGGCAGACGCTCACCGGGGTGGCACTGCGCCAGCTGCACGCCGTCGACGAAGAGCGTGAACTGGTCGATCCCGCCGGGCGCGGCGGAGCCGTCGCGGGGGGGCTGCTGGTTTGCCACAGTCGCCCGCGGCAGCAGTTCGATCGCGCCGGAGAGCGTCGCATTGGTGGCGATTCCCTGGCCGTCACCTGCTGTGACGACCTCCACCTGCGGGATCGTGGCCCAGGGACGGCAGAGCGGGTCGCCAACCACCAGCAGTTGATACGGAGCTTGCACCGATTGATAGAACGACTCGGCGAGCGTGGCGCCGCGGGCGTAGTGCACGTGGATCGCGGGGTGCGGAAACTTCGCCTGGAGCGCGTAGGGCTCGATGACCGTGCCGCTTGATCCGGCGGCGCCGGCGCGGATGAAGACGGAGAGCGGTGTCTGGCCGACGGTTGCCGTGAAGATCCCGCCGTAGCTCGTGAGGTTTTCGCAGATGGCGCCGGGCACGATCGTGCTCTTGCTCGCCGGCCAGTCGAAATCGGCCGTACCCATCATCAGCCCCGCCACGTCGCGTTTGGCCGATGGCAGCACGCCGGAGACGACCTCGGCTTTGACCCCGAGCACGTCGAGTGCCCGAACGATCGGCGGGAAGGCCGGGCTGCGGGTCTTCGTCCGCACATCGTCATTGGTGACGAAGTAGATCGTGCCAGGTGGCTTGGTGCCGTCGGCCGCCGCCGATGCCTCGAGTCCACGGACGATCTCGGGCACCGAGTTGCCCCGTCCTGCCGTCACTCCCAGCATCACCGAAAGCAGGTAGCGGTTGCCGGAGTCTTCCGATACCTCGCCCTTGGCGTCATAGCGATGCAATCCCCGGAAGCCATCGGTCGACCTGGGCACGCCCTCGGCATCGAGTGGGCGATAGTAGCGGTTGCTTTGCGGATCGAGCCAGACAGGGCCCTTGCCGCTCCGCACCGCGCCGTAGAGCATCGTCATGCCGGTCAGCGAGCCTGCCGGAAACTTGTAGATGTCCTGCGATGCCATCGCTGCGGGCATCTCCTCGGAGAAGTCGATCCGCCAGGGAAAGTCGCTCGAATAGACGACGCAGTTGATCTGGGGAGCGAGCCGCCTGCCATCGATACTCTGGAGGACGGGATCGAGCAGGTCGCTGCGGAATGAGGCGACACTGATGCTTTCGGTGCTGCCGTCCCACGGCAGCATGAGCACGTTGATGGGGGGAATGCCGCGCAGAACGGCATAGGCATTGGCCACCGCGACGCTGTCGGGGCTCGAGGCGTTGACGACCAGAAACAGGTTCTCGGGGCCGCCGCCGGCCCATGCACCGCCGGGCCATGAACATGTCAGTGCCAGGCAGACCATCGACAAAATGCGACGATTCATCGTGTGGATGGGAGCAGGGGGTGGTGATGGGAGAGAACGTTTCCAGCGCAGGAGACCGTCAACGGGCCTCGATGCATTAGACTATTCCCAGAAGGAGTCTGCATGAACGGATTGCATCGGATGCACTCATACATGGTTGCGGTGGCCCTGCTGGCAGTGGTCGCGGTGCCGGTTTCGGGCCGGGCAGAGGAGCCTCCGGAATTCTCCGGTCCGCGGGCGTTCGCGCACCTGGAAACGATCTCGGGCCTGGGGCCCCGGCCGAGCGGTTCGGCGGCAATGGTGAAGCAGCGTGCGCTGCTAGCGGCCCACTTTCGCGCCGCGGGCGGCGCGGTGCGAGGCCAGGCCTTCCAGATCCGCGACCGGCGTTCAGGCGCGCCGGTGCACATGGAAAACCTGGTCATCGAATGGCATCCCGATCGCCGCGACCGCGTGCTCCTCGGCGCGCATTACGACACGCGTCCCTTTCCCGACCGCGATCCCGTCGACCCCAGGGGCGCGTTCATCGGAGCCAACGACGGCGCCAGCGGCGTGGCGCTCCTGATGGAACTGGCCCGGGCGATGCCGTCGCTGCCGGGGCCCGTCGGGATCGACTTCGTCCTCTTCGACGCCGAGGAATATGTGGTCGCCCCGCGCGATCCCTATTTCCTGGGGTCGACCTTCTTCGCGCGGCAGTATGCCGCCGAGCAGCAGGCCGGGCGGCAGCAGCACCGCTACCGATGTGGCGTGATCGTCGACATGGTGGCCGACCGCGACCTCGAGATCTGGCAGGAACAGCAGAGCGTCAACTGGCCCGACACCAGCCCGATCGTGGATGCGATCTGGGCCGTGGCGGCCCGTCGCCAGGTGCGGCAGTTCGTTCCCCGCCCCAAATACACGGTCGAGGACGATCATGTGCCGTTGCGGATGATCGGCCGGATTCCCACCTGCGACATCATCGACTTCGACTATCCACACTGGCACACCATGCAGGACACGCCCCGGCAGTGCGCGGCTGAGTCACTGGAGGCCGTCGGGGGTGTGGTACTGGAATGGCTGCGCGGGCTTCAGTAGGCAACGCAGGCGGGTGACACGGGATGAGAGAGGGATGCAGCCAGGGATGCAGACAGACGCCCATCCTCGTCGCGAGCCGCTGGTGGTGCCGGAGTGCGGCGTGATGGGCGTGACGGTGCGGGTGTCGCTGTGGCTCGTGCCCGAGGGCGCCGACGTGCTGGAGGGAGATCGTGTGGTGGAACTGCTCGCCGGCGGCGCGACGCTCGACCTTGAATCGCCCGTCGCGGGACGCTTGGTGACGCATTTGGTGGATGAGGACGAGGTGGTGGCGCCAGGCACGGTGATCGCCGAATTCGAGGCCATGCCATGACGCATCAGCCGACCGAGGAGAGTTGGCATGGCCGGTTGCTTTCCACCCGCCGGTTGCTTTCCACCCGCCGGTTGCTTTCCACCCGCCGGTTGCTTTCCACCCGGAGTTCCATGGACGACGTGGTCCGCGGCACGTCGGATGGCCGTGGCTTGCTGCTGCTCGCGCTGGCCGGCGCGGCCGCGATGTTTCTCGTCCAGCCGCCCGCCGATGGCTGGATGCTCGCATGGCTGGCGCCGCTGCCGTGGCTGAGGATCGTGCAGGCGGAACGGCTCTCGGCCGCGCATCCGTGGCGGATCCTGTGGTTGGGAGGCTTCTGCCATTGGCTGGCCGTGATTCACTGGCTGCGGCTGCCGCACCCTGCGACATCGATCGGCTGGGTGGCGCTTTCGGCCTACCTCGCCTGCTACCTACCCCTCTTCGTTGTGATCGCCCGACGGATGGTGCATGGCTGGCGGTGGCCGCTGGTGGTGGCGGCACCCGTGGCGTGGATGGCCTGCGAACAGCTGCGCGGTTCCGTGCTGGGAGGTTTTACCTTCGGCGGATTGGGTCACACCCAGTGGCGGTGGACCACGCTCATTCAACTGGCCGATTGCCTGGGGGCGGTCGGTGTGGGGGGCGTGGTGATGACCGTGGCGGCAGGGCTGGCCGAGGTCGTGGCAGCGGTGGTATCACGCGACCGTTTCCGTGCGGCCATGCTGTCGAGTGCGGCCGCCGCCGTCGTGCTGTGCGCATCCATCGGCTACGGACGCTGGCGGCTCGAGGAGGAGCCACAGCCAGAAGGTTCTCCACTCGACGTGCTGCTCGTGCAGGGATCGATCGACACCGAACTCAAGCACGATCCCGGTGCCGCCGGCGACGTGGCACGACACTACGATGAACTCACGATGGCTGCCCTCGGTTCGGATATGGGTGCGGGGGCGGGCGAAGCCGCGACATCCCCGCCGGATCTCATCGTCTGGCCGGAGACAATGTGGCGGTGGGGCCTGCTCGAAATCGATCCCGACGAGGTGCTGCCCGAGAGCGTCGTCGAGCAGACGCTCGTCGGCCGGGATGCGACTGGGACCATCGCCGATCGGCAGGCAGCCTGTCGGCGTATCCTCGAGCAGGAGCGGCTCACGCTGCTGGCCACGTTCGCACGGCGGTATGGCACGCACTGGCTGGTCGGCCTCGACAAGCAGGTGGTCACGCCGCACGCTCCCTCCGGCGCGAGGAACTACAACTGCGGGTTGTTTCTCGATCCCGAGGGCGCAAGCTTGGCGTGCTACAGCAAGCAGCATCCCGTGATGTTTGGCGAATACATTCCGTTCGCCGAGCGGTTTCCCTGGCTCTACCGGCTCACGCCGCTTCCCGCCGGCCTGACGGCCGGCACGCAGCCGGTGGCGGTGATGATCGCCGGCAACCGGGTGGCGGTGAATATCTGTTACGAGACCGCCCTGCCGGAGGCTGTGCGCACCCTGGTGCTCGAACTGGCCCGCGAGGGCGGCCGGCCGGACGTCATCGTCAACCTCACCAACGACGGCTGGTTTTGGGGATCGAGCGAACTCGACATGCACCTGACGGGGGCGATCTTCCGGGCCGTCGAGGTACGGACGCCGCTAGTGATCGCGGCAAACACAGGCTTTTCCGCGTGGATCGACGGCTCGGGCCGGCTCCTCGCCCGGGGGCCCAGGCGGGCCACCGGCACCCTCCGGGCCCGCGTCGGGCCCGACGGCCGCACGAGCCCCTGGCTGGTCTGGGGGAGTTTGCCGCTGGCGGCGTGTGTGGCGGTTGCAGCGGTCGCACTCCTGTCGGGATGGGCCCGGCAAGGGAGGTTGCAGACTCGTTGACCCGCCTGCCGATCAAGCCGTAGGCTGACGGAATCGGGCGGGATGCGGTGCCATGCCGCCCGTCGAAACGTCACCATTCCGCGAGCGAATTGGTTTGACCATGAAAAACGTCCTCGGCAAGATTTTCGTTTTCGGTGTGTTCGTCATGAGCCTGATGCTCATGAGCTTCGCCGTCGCGATCTATTCGTCGCATGTCAATTGGCAGGAAGTTGCCAAGAAGAAGCAGGAGGATCTGGACAAACTCAAGGTCGAAGAAGCCAGCCTCAATCAGGAGATCACGCGCCTCACGGCCGACGTCGCCACGTCGGAGGCGGCACGCGACCGGGTGGTCGCCAAGTTCCAGCAGGCGCTCATCGAGAAGGACAAAGAGCTCACGACGCTCAGGAAGACCCGCGACGACAAGCTTGACGAAATGCAGAAGAAGATCGCCGACCTGGCCACCGTCGAGGCGGATCTCACCCGGGCCCGCGAGGACGTCGCGAAGCTGCAGGCCGAGGTGCGAGAGAAGCAGCAGAAGGTCGACACGCAGGTGACGCGGGCCGCGGAGATCGCCGGACAGCTGCACGAGAAGGAGTCGTTCCTCGAGATCGCCAACGAGCGGAAGTCGCAGTTGGAGAAGCAGGTCGCCCAGGCCAGGCTGCTGCTGAAGCAGAACGGACTGTCGATCGACAGCCTGCCGAAGGATCGCGTGCCGACGATCAACGGAGTCGTGATGGCCGTGGTGGACGACTCCATCGAGGTGTCGCTGGGTTTCGATGACGGGTTGCAGACCGGCCACCAGATCGAGGTCTATCGCAACGATGAGTATCTCGGCCGCGCCATCGTGAAGAGCGTGAAGCCCGACCGGGCTGTCGCCGTGCTCGTCAGGGAATACTCGCGGGGCATCGTCCAACGAGGCGACAAGGTCACCACACGACTCAAAGCCTGATCCTTCAGGTTTCATCCTTCAGGTTTCATCCTTACAGGGCCTGAGCCTGCTTTCGGGCTCCGAACCATTCCAAGTGCCATGGCCGACGAAATGCAGCCCAATGCTCCGCGTCCACCGATGAACGTCTACACGGCGATGCTGCTGCTGTCGTTCATCGCGGTGTCGAGCGGATGCCTGATTCTGGCGTTGGACCTGTTTTTCCGGCGGATGCCGTTGCCCCTGAAGCCCTAGCATCGGATGCGCCACGGTTGACGCCATGTTCGGCTGGCTCCGGTCTCGACGACGCCGCTCGCTCCAGGCGCGGGCGTGGCCCATGGACTGGAACGATTTCCTCACCCGCAACGTGCGGCAGGTGCAGTGGCTCACGGACGACGAGCAGGCGCGATTGCACGCGTGGGTCGCCGTGTTTGTGGCCGAGAAGCGGTTCGAGGGCTGTGGCGGCATGGAGATCGACGACGAGGTCCGCGTGTCGATCGCCGGTCAGGCAGGCTTGATCGTGCTGGGGATGCCCGGCGAGTTCTTCGACCACCTGCAGTCGGTGCTCGTGTATCCGGGCGACTATTTTGGGAAGCGGTCGACGCCCCTGGACGGCGGCGGTGAACTGCAATGGCAGGAACCGCGGCTGGGCGAGACCTGGAACGGTGGCAGCATGGTGCTCTCGTGGCCGCGGGTGGTCGAGGGGGGCAGGCTGCGCGACGGGCCACGAAGCGTCGTGATCCATGAGTGCGCCCATGCGGTCGACCTGCTCGATGGCGAGATCGACGGCGTTCCGCCGCTCACCTCTGTCTCCGCGCGGCGCGAGTGGACGCGGCGGATGACCGACTGCAGCGAACGATTCGCCGAGGCGCTCGACGAGGGCAGGTTTGTCGCGTTCGACGACTACGCCGCCGAGGGGCCCGGGGAATTTTTCGCGGTGGCGAGCGAATGCTTCTTCCAGGATCCGCACCGGCTCCACCGGTACGACCGTGATCTCTACGCACTCATGGCCGAGGCGTGGCGGCAGGATCCGAAGTCCCGCGTGCCGGTTTTGCGGGCGCGGTAGCAGGCGTGTCGGCCGATGTCTCCGCAGGGGTGGGGGTGCCACCCATGCCGCGGGTCGCCAGACTTACGAGCATGCCTGAGGGCGAGGCCAGCAGCAGCCTGTCGGGGTGGATGTTGACCACAGGCAGCGTGAACGGGCCGAGGCAGAGCCGCTCGCGAGGGGAACCGTCGGCAAGGTCGAATGCAGACAGTTTCCCCAACTCATCGATCAGCCAAACCCGACCGCCGCCGAGCGTGAGGATTTTTCCGGTCAGGCATGTATGCCAGAGTTCGGATCCCGTCTCGGCCGAGTAGGCGGCGATTCCCAGGTCACCGAGCGACACAACGAGCGTGTCGCCGGAGAGGAACGGCCCTGAAAAGGCGGGGCCGGGCAGGACGGCGTGCCAGACGAGTCGCAGCTCCTTGATGTTGTCAGGGAGATCGACCCTCGCCAGATCGCCAGACGTCGTCGTGGCGAAAATGCTGCGTTCCCGCACCACGGGCGTCCCAGCCGGTGGATTTTCCAGGGAGAATTCGAGCCGCCGCCAGTCGCGGACGGCGGGTTGAATGGTGACGAGCAACCCGTCCGATGTGCACCACAGCACGCCTTCCGCCAGTTGGATCGGCGCGATTTCGACGTTGCCGTTGCCGCCGGCCTGCATGGGGAGAGGTGCGAGGTTCTCCTTCCGCGGTCGCTTGGCCTTGGCCTTCTTGTCGGTCTTTTTGTCGGCCTTCGCCCCGGTGCGTTTGTCTTTCGCGAGCGTTTCTTCAGCCGCCTGCCGCAGCGGATGAACGGCGTAGCGGTTGACGGTGCTGGCCGAGTTCGGCACGTAGACCCAGTTGCCGATCACGGCTGCGCCGCCTGACACGCTCTGGCTGACCGGCTCATGCCACCGGGTGTGGCCGGTCGAACGTTCCAGGGCGAAGAGACGACGCTCATGAGGCACAACGACCAGATCAGGGCCAATACCGGCCCGCGTGATCGGTCCACCGCTGGAGCCGACCCGCTGCGACCAGAGCAACGACCCGGGGCGAGGCGTCCCTGCCTCCGGGGAGGCATCGGCCCAAGGGGAACCCTGAACGGCATGGACGGTGCCATCATTGGTCTGCGCCACGACCAGACCGTCTCCTGCGACCACCTGCTCGAGGCTGTAGCCGCTGGCCACGTACGGCAGTTGCAGGATCCACTCTCGTGTCAGTCCGGCCGCGTCGGCCGTGAATTCGTCTGCCGCTGTGCCGGCGAGGCAGGACTGGCCGACAGCCCGGGTGGGGGCCATGGCCGCGGATGCCACGGCCAGCAGCAGGATGAGGCGGGCGCGAGCGTGAATCGTGGCGATCATGGCTGAGGCCTGACTCTCAGGAAAGGGGTTTCGGGAGCGGCGGGCGCGTATTCCCGCCGATCAAGCTTAGCCCACGAAATCAGGGCCGGTGAACCTGCTAAACTCCATGTTTTCCGGCGCGATGCCCGAGGCCCGTGCCGCCGCCGGACGAGCGTGAAACAACGAGGCACCGTGTCGATGCGGCAGGACTCCAGCGCCGATTTCCGGTCCGTCCCGGCGGCCGATCCGAAGCGAACCCGGCCGAGCGATCCCGCGGCCGTCGTGTTGGGGTATTTGAACTTTTCGTCCGGGGCCTTCGATCCGGCTGTCTGGGGGGCGATGAACGCCCTGTTTGCGGCCGTGGAGCCTCCGGTCTCCGAGCAGTCCGCCACCACCGCCGTGGACGGTCCGATTGTGGAGCGTGCCGATGCCGCTGGCCTTGTTGCCCGCCTTCTGGCTGAGCGATTGGAGTCGCTGACGGCAACGGAGGCTGCATTTCGGGACGCCTCGCAGGCCAGGGCGGTGCTCGACCTGCTCTTTTCCCGGCTGCTGCCTGCTTACCGCGCGTTCCACGGCGATCTGCTCGAGCATCAACTGCCGGGCGTTTTGGAGCGGCCCTTCTTCCTGATGGCGGCAGCGCAGGCCATCCTCGCAGGCGACATCGTTGGCGATCCAGCCGGGGCTGATTCCGACACGATCGTGCGGCAGGCGATCGGAAGACTCAACGATTACGTCGGTTGGCGGCCGGTGGCGGTGCTGGAGAACGGCCAACTCTCGGAGCCCTATCCGCACGAGCGCGTTCGGCCTGTGCCGCTCTTCATCGGCGGAGTGGGGGCGGCTCACGGCCGATACCGCCGGCTCGTGGAGGATGCGGTGGCTATCCTC
Organism: Pirellulales bacterium; assembly: GCA_044336965.1. GTDB lineage: Bacteria > Planctomycetota > Planctomycetia > Pirellulales > UBA1268 > CAMCQY01. Next base: position 9,175 of record JBIIOL010000013.1, read on the forward strand.
CAACAGGCGCCGGAGCCGCTTCTGCGTCAGGCCGACTTCGATCTGGCCCTGCTGGAAGAACTGGCCTTCGATCCCCGCGCGTTCGATTTTCTGCACCCCGCGGCGAGCCGGCCCAACTATCTCTTCGGCCTGTGGGATCCTGCCCGCATTGACGGCCGGGGCTTCTACAGACGGATGGTCGTGCAGCAGGCAACGCTTGACGGCATCCTGTCATGGTCTGAGTCGTCGGGCGAGTCGCCCGACGACAGTGAAGCAGGGCGGCAGACACAGTTGCGACGCGAGTCGGCGGCCGTGTTGGCGGGCGTGATCCTCATGGCTTCGGGGCTCTCCGGGCACGGGCCGGGAGCGGCCTCCGCGAGCCTGCCGCTGGCCGACCTGCTTCCGCGGATCGCCGGCTACCGCGACGAGTTCTACGGCTGGTTGATGACCCAGCTTCCGGCTGATCATCGGCAGGCCCTGGACGATGAGACCCGCCGGTTGCGTCAGCCCTTCGGCGGCGTGCGCCGTCACATCAACAGCCTGCTTGCCAGCCGGCGGGCCCGGCAGGTGGAGAGCGTGGCGCTGGCGGCCGTGCTCGCGCGGCTGGGCCGGTCGGCTGGTGCGGAAAGGATGGCCGGCATGGTGCCCGCGGCGTCGGCTCGCATGGCAGCCCGGATCACCGGCCACGTCGTGGCGGCGCAGCAGTCCTTGCGGCAGGCGGCAGTCGCCGACGAGAGCATCTCTGCGAAAGAAGGCACCGCCGCACTGGATCAGCTCGATGCCGCCGCCGCGCTGCTCATGCGGGCGGTGGCCTGTGGTGCGGTGGTCGATCCCTGGAACATCCTCGGGCTGGGCGGACAGTTTCCACTGCATGAGCCCGGGGGCGAGAGCCTGACCGATCCTCGCGTGGATGATCTCGTGGGAATCACCGAATCGATCCTCGACGGTTATGCCGCCGTGTGGCGACAGGCCGCGCTCGACGGACCGTCGGCCGTGGCGGTGCGTGCCGCGGCCGCGGTCGAGCACCTCGGCGGCTGGTGGGATCGCTTCGCGACGACGACGGTGTCGGGCGTGCCGCATCTCTCCGGCCGCGAGGTCCATGACTCGGCCCGCGAGGTGATCGCGGCGCTCGCGCGGCGTCGTGAGACCGCTCCACTGCCGCCTCCGCCGGGCTTCTGGCGGGACGAGGTGGCATCGTTCTCGTCACCGGAGACCCATGCGCAGGCCACCGACTGCCTGCTCCGCGAGGGGGATCTCGACGGGGCGATGGGGCTGCTCATCCACTGGGCGTCGTTGCTGGAGGGCCCGGCGATCGACCGCTCCGGCGGCGTTTGGATGGGTGAGGCCGGGCGATGGATGTTGCGGGCATGTGCTGATCGATCGGAGACGGCCAGAACCCGTGTCCGCAGGTTCATCGAGCTGATCGAGGCCAATACCAGCGGCGTGGCCGACGTGATCGAGGCTGCTGCACGCGGGCGAGAACCGGGGGATGGCAGGCGGACTTCACGGGGTGACGATGGCCACGATGATCTGGACGACGGTTTTGTCGACGAGCAGGCCGATGACGATGCCGTCGGTGAGGAGAGCGTGGCGTCGGCCTATGAGTCGATGGTCTGGCGTGATTCCACCGACGACGGCGTCGATGGTGGCATGCTCGATCTGGACGGCGGCGGCGGCTCGACGCTTGCAGGCGTGGCAGCCGTCGAGGCTGCGGCCGAATTCATGACCGGCGTGTTCCGGCTGCTCGCGGATGCGGTGGTGGCGTGGTGCACGAGCGATGCGACCGCGGGCACGACCCCGTCGCAGGCTGAAATCGATGCCGTCTCAGGCTGGCGGCATTCGGTGCGACGGCTCCGGCGCACACTGATCCGCGCGGCCGCTGCGGTGGGGGGGCGCGATGCCACGCCCCCGCCGGGCATGTCGCCCGCAGAGTTCGACAAGCTGCGGTGGCATCGCGACGCCGCTGCCGAGCAGATGATCGAGGCGGCGGTGCAGGCGAGCGAGACGCTCTGGATGCTCTCAGCCTTTCGTCACGCGGCCCGGTCGCCGTCCCGGCGTCGCCGCAGGTCCAAGGCATCCATCGGCAGGCTGTTTGCAGCCGTGCTCGCGGGTGATGTGGAAGCGACCCGGGATCAACTGGCCCTCGTGCGGAGCAGGCTCGTCGGCACGATGGTGCTGTATGTGCCCCTGTCTCGCGGCGGCATTCCCCAGCGGATCGTGTTGGCTCGAAGCCGCGAGCGGCTCCTGACGCGGCTGGCGGCCTGCCTGCCACGGCTGGGGCTCGTCGCCGAGACAGCCGAGATCGTGCACCTCGCCAAGACGCTCGAGAGCCGTCGGCCGCGGGGCGCGGCCAGCGTGAGCGAGTTTGACCGGGTGTTCGAGGCCGCGACGAAGTCGCTGGTGGAGCGGATCGTGGAGACCGCGACGGCGGCGGAGCCGGGTAGCCCGCCGGTGGAGCCTGCGGTGGCCACGCAGCGGATTCTCGAGGGCCTCGCGCTGCTCGTGCCGCGCCTGCTCGACACCTGGACAGCGCACGCCCGGCAGCTGCGGCTCTCGGTGCTGGAGCGGGTCCGCGACGACCAGTCGTTTGCGGTGATTCGAGAGTTCGTCGAAAATTATGGAGCGGGCCTCTTCACGCAGCAGCTGCTCTCGCCGCCATCGCTCCGCGGCATCCTGCGCGGCGGTGTGCGGAATTTTCTCGAGCAACTCGTCGACCGTGCGGCCGGAGAGTCGGACGACATCGAGCTGCCCGACTCCCCATCGCCGCAGCGGCGTCCCGCGAGGCTGCTCGAGGATCTTGCCAGCGGCGTGCTGCCGATCAAGCAGGCTGCGGCGCGGCTGCGACTTGTCCTCGAGAGCGTGGCTGAAAATCACACGGAGTATCGCGACTGGAACTCCACGACCACGCAATCGGATCGTGGCGAGTGCCTGCACGTGCTGCTCGACTACCTCCGGATCAAGGCGGAGCATGATCGCATCGCGTGGACGCTGCGGCCGGTGAACATGGCGCACCGAGTGCTGGCGCGCCGGTCCGCCACCGCGGCGGCGGAGGCGTGGCGGGGACGCATGCGTGACGAGACCGGCACGACGGCCGAGGGACTCATCGAGCGGCTCGCGCGGCTCGAAGCCCACTGGGGTGTGCGACTGGCGAGCATTTCCGATCGGGTGCGACAGCCGTTCACAATGGCGCTCGAGCAGGACGAACTCGAGTCGCTCGTCGATCCGGCCGTGCAGGAGCTGTTCACAGGAAGCCCCGCAGGGGCCGGTAGCCGACTCGAAGCCTGTGCCATGAGGTTTCTCGGCATTGCCGGTGGGGCGGGTGTGGAAGTGCCGGCATGGCTTGACCACCTGACGACGAAGTTGGATCGAGCGATCGAACGGGCCGACGCCGGCCTTGTGCCGGGGCCTGCCAACGGACCGGCAGCAATCCGCCTGCCGGAAGCCCTGCCGTGGACGCCGCTGCCATGGGACGCCCTGCATGCGGCGTTGGGAAAGTGAAGAAATACGTGGCCTCCTGCAACCTTCTTCGTTCCACGTCGTTCAACGCTCGGGGCCTTCCGTCTGCAGACTCTGCCAGTCCTGCTGACTGGCGTCTCCGCGGGTCTGGATCGAGACATCCTGAGGAGAGCACAATGGGATCGCAATCCACGCTCGTGCGAGCGTTTCTCGGCTTCGCGATGTACTCCGTGATCTTCGGTGGCATGGTCGTGGAGCGGGTGCGCGGCAACGAGACAGCGCAGCCGAAGCTTGAACAGCGGTTCGACCAGTTGGATGCCGACGGCGACGGCCGACTCACGGCCGGCGAATTGCCCCAGCGGCGTTTGTTTGAGACGCTCGATCGAGACGGTGACGGAGAGGTCACGAAGTCCGAGGCCAGACACGCGGTCGCATCCGGGGCGTTGAGGGGATGGCAGGATGCAAGACAATCTGATCCGGCGGCAGGGGTGACATCAGCCACGCCGCCGGCTCAATCGACGCAGCCTGTGAGGCAGGGACCGCAACCGATTCTCCCCGGCGATCACGGCGTGGGCCAGCTCGTGCCGGCCACGACTTATACCGATCTTGACGGCAGGTCGCACACGGTGGGTGGCGGCGAAGCGAGGTTCACTCTGTTCGCCATGACGAGCACTTCCTGCCCCCTGAGCACGAAGTACCTGCCCACGCTTGTCGAACTCGCCGCTGCCGCACCGGAAGGGGTGCGGTTCGTGCTCGTGAACGTCACGCCAACCGATGCGCCTGAGGCGGTCAGGGGGGCGGCGGCGCGATTCAATGGGGGCGTGACTTACGTTCACGACCGCGAAGGGGCGCTCGCGCGGGCGCTGGGGGCGACCACCACCACCGACGTCGTCGTGATCGACGCCAGGCGGACGGTCGAGTATCACGGCGCGATCGACGATCAATACGGATTCGGCTATGCACTCGCCGCGCCGCGGCACCGTTACCTGGCGGACGCCCTGCGAGCGCTTGATGTCGGCGACGCTCCGCCCGTTGCGGCTACTGACGCACCAGGGTGTGATCTCGATACAGGAGATGCGAACACCACGCTCGAGACGACCGTCACCTACCACAATCGCATCTCACGGATTCTCGATCGTCACTGCGTGGAATGCCACCGGGAAGGGGCCGCCGGCCCCTTCCCGCTCGACACCTACAACGACGCGGTCGGCCACGCGTCCATGATCGCGACCGTCATCCGACGGGGTGCGATGCCGCCGTGGTTTGCCGCTCCCATCGCCGTCGCGGAGGCCGTTGGCCACTCGCCGCACCATTCTCCGTGGGCCAACGATCGCTCGCTCGCTGAATCGGAGAAGAAGGACCTGCTGTCGTGGCTTGCCAGCGGCCGGCCGATGGGCGACGCTCGCGATGCGCTGAACCCGCGGGACTATCCTGACGGTTGGCAGATCGGTACACCGGATGCGGTGTTCGAGTTCGCCGAGCCTGTGCAGGTGAAGGCGACGGGAGTGATGCCGTATCAGACCGTGAACGTCGAGACGCGGTTGCCTGAAGACCGTTGGGTGCGGGCGATCGAGGTGCAGCCGGGCGACCGGAATGTGGTTCACCATGCACTCATCCACCTCGCCAGCGCCGAGGAAGTCGCCGCCAACCGGCACGATTCCAGGACTGAAGCAAGGCAAGGATTTTGGGGGGAATATGTGCCGGGGCAGAACACACTCATGTATCCCGACGGGTTTGCCAGACTGCTGCCGAAGGGTGCCTGGCTCAGGTTTCAAATGCATTACACGCCCAATGGCACCGCCACGACCGACCGCACACGGGTGGGCGTGATCTTCGCCAAGGAACCGCCTCGGCATGAAGTTCGCGTGGCAGGGATCGTCAATGCACGCATCTCGATTCCACCGGGCGCGGCCGACCATCGAGAGGAGGCTACGCTCAGGCTCCCATTCGACGCCAGCATCATGGGCTTTCTGCCGCACTTGCACGTCCGCGGCAAGGCCTGCCGGTATGCAGTCGCCCGTGGCAACGGCCCGACCACGACGCTGCTCGATATTCCGCGGTATGACTTCAATTGGCAGTTGCTCTATCGGCTTCACGAACCGCTACCGCTCGCAGCGGGTGACATGCTGTCGTTCACGGCCTGGTACGATAACAGTGCTGCTAATCCGGCCAACCCGGATCCCACGAAGACGGTCCGCTGGGGGCCGCAGACGTTTGACGAGATGCATCTGGGATACGTCGAGTATTTCGTTCCGGTCGCGGCACCTGGGCACCCGCTGCGCTGATCATCCAAACTTGCCACTCACGCGACGCATCGCAGGCGATGATCCTCAGCGCTGATGCACACCCCCTCCGAAAAGCCGCGAAAACATCAACCATTGGATACTCCCCGCAGCATGAACGAGCGTCGTGTCGACTGTTCGTCGCGGCCTGGCGTTGCCGTCTGGCTGGCAGGCACCATCGGGCTCGAAGCCTACGGAGCGATGGCCGAGCGGCTTGCGTGGGAGGTGTCGGAACCGCATGGGCGTCCGCCGACACTCGTGCTCTATGAACTCACGCCGTCGGTCACGATCGGAAGGCTCGGGTCGCGGGCCGACCTTGGACTCTCCGACGACGAGCTGCAGTCGCGCGGGCTCGGGGTGCGATTCGTCGGTCGCGGCGGCGGAGCGGTGCTGCATGGCCCCGGTCAGATTGGCATCAGCCTGTTTGCGTCGCTTGCAGATCTGGGGCTGGGCCGCCATGCGGTTGGTGCCTATCTCGAACGGCTTGAGTCGGGGCTCGAGGGTGCCATCCGGAGCCTCCGATGCGGCGTGGCCCGTGATTCCCGGATGCATGGCATCTTCGGCCGGACGGGGCTGCTGGCGGCCGTCGGCGTTGCCGTGCGGCGGGGGGTGGCCTGGCACGGCGGGTTTCTCAACATTCAGCCCCCGCTCGAGCTTCACCGCCGGATAAAAAGCGTGCCTGTCGCCGCCGGGGCAGGAACGCATACGATGGGGTCGGTCGAGGCCGACGTGCAGCGACGGGTGCGGCTCCAGGATGCCCGGGCAGCACTCGTCGAACACCTTGTCGATGCCTTCGAGTTTCCGCGATCGCACATCCAGTCCGGCTTTCCAGTCCCGATTCAAGACGCCGCATCTGCACCATCGGAGCGCACGAGAAGTGTCGGATAACAGCATGGCCGGATCGTTCGGTTCTCTCCCGATCGTCACCGTCGACGACGCCGTCGTCCCCAATACCGGGGGCAAGACCGGCTGCGGTTCCGTGGAAACGTCCGCGGCGATGCCGCAGCCATCCCGCCGGCTGCCCCCTTGGCTGCGTCGAAACCTCGAGCCAGGCGGTGGCCATGGTGAGACGGCACATCTGATCGCCGAACTCGGCCTCGAGACCGTCTGTTCGTCGGCGAAGTGCCCGAATCGTCTGGAATGCTGGTCGGCTCGCACGGCCACGTTCATGATCCTCGGCAACGTCTGCACGCGTCCATGCGGATTCTGCTCGGTGCCGAAGGGAAAGACCGAGGCACTCGAGCAGGACGAGCCTGAGCGGGTGGCCGAGGCGGCGAAGCGGCTGGGGCTCAGGCACGTGGTCATCACGAGCGTGACCCGCGACGATCTCCCCGACGGCGGCGCCGATCACTTTCGTCTTACCGTGGACGCGGTGCGTGCCGCCACCGGTGCCACGGTCGAGGTGCTCGTGCCTGATTTTCTCGGCAAAGAAGGCGCCCTCGAAAGGCTGATGCAATCACGACCGGAGGTCTTCAACCACAACACGGAGACGGTGCCCCGTCTTTATCGCACCGTGCGAGGCCGCAAGAGCCACTATCCCTGGACTTTGCAACTGCTCGCCGACGCGAAGCGGTGCATGCCGACCGTGAAGACGAAGAGCGGGCTCATGCTCGGGCTTGGCGAGACCCGCGATGAACTGCTCGATGTCTTCGCCGACCTGCTCGACCACGGCGTCGATTTTCTCACGCTCGGCCAGTATCTGCAGCCGACGCTCGACTCGCTGCCGGTAGAGCGGTATGTGCCGCCTGAGGAGTTCGACGAGTTGGGCTCGCTCGCCCGCGGCATGGGATTCAAGCAGGTGGCCAGTGGACCGCTCGTGCGGTCGAGCTACCACGCCCGCGACATGGCCGAAGACGGCATGATCGTGGGGTAGGGGAAGTTGCCGCGCCGGGAACGGTTCGGGGCTGCCCATGCCCCGTCGCCGGACGTGGG
>JBIIOL010000280.1:0-5142 GCA_044336965.1 Pirellulales bacterium
ATTGAACCCGATCCTGAAAAGATCAAGCCTGGCATGACTGGTGTCGGGCAGCTTATCGAGATCCGTGACGGTTCCGGGAACAAGCTGGCGCGGTTGATCGTCGGCAAGGAAGACAAGCGGCGGGTCGGTGCCGACGCCAGCGGGCGGACGCTGCGGTTCGTCCGCAAGGCAGGACAGGATCCCGTCTATCGCGTGGAGGTCGACACGTCGAAGTTCACTACGAGCTTCGACGACTGGATTGAAAAGGATCTCCTGAAGCTCTCGCCGTGGGATGTGCGGCGGCTGGGTCTCGAGGACTACGCGCTCGTGGCGGTCGAGTCGAATGGCCGGGTCGGCGTGCAATTGGATCGCAAGTATCGGGTCGATCTGTCCTATGACGACAAGGATGCGAAGTGGTCGCTTGTGAAGCTCGAGGCGTTTTCCAAGGAGGGCGAGCCGAAGGAAGAGAAACTGGCCGACGGCGAGGAACTCGCCAGCGGCAAGCTCAACGACCTGCGGAATGCGCTGGGTGACCTGAAGATCGTCGACGTGGCCCGCAAGCCCTCGGGGCTGAGCGCCGAACTGAAGGCGGAGGAGAGCTTCACGAACGACCGAGAAGCGGTGACATCGATGCAGCAACGGGGCTTTCTGCCGCTCAAAACAGGCGAGATTCTCTCCACCGACGGCGAGACGATCGTGGGGATGAAGGATGGCGTGGAATACGTCCTGCGATTTGGCTCCCCGACCACCGTAGCCGGCGACTCGAAGGCGGATGCGGCCAAGGCCGGGAAGCCAGATGAGCCGGAGAAAGACGCCGGCGGCGAGACGAGCGGCCGGTATCTCCTCGTGATGGCACGGTTCAACGAGCAGTTGCTCGAAAAGCCGACGCTTGATCCGCTGCCGGAAATGCCGGCCGATGCATCCAAGAAGGAAGAGGATGAAAAGAAAGACGGCGAGAAGAGCGAGGGCGAGAAGAAGGATGGTGACGCCGCGGAGAAGAAGTCTGATGCGGCCGAGAGCCTGAAGAAGGCCGATGAGGCGGAGGCGGCGGCGCAGGTCGCGCTCGAAAACCGTCGCCGCGTGGAACGCGAGAATCGCCGGAAGCAGGACGATTACGACGACAAGGTGAAGGCGGCGCAGAAGCGGGTAAGGGAACTGAACGGGCGGTTCGCAGACTGGTATTACGTCGTTTCCGACAAGGAGTACGAGAAGATCCACCTCGGTCGGAACAGCATGGTGCAGAAGGCAGAGGCCAAGGAGGCCCAGTCTGCGCCGGCTGCGGAGGGACAGTGATCGTTGCGGGTCATGGGCAACGCGGAGGGTTGCAGCGATTGTGATCCGCGGCGGGAACCCGTTCGGGGCCCGTTGCGGTGCCGTCCGCTTGTGGAACCCTTCCCCCAGTCGGATAATGACGGCTCGTGTTCGAACTCCCCCATGTCGCATTCAGGCCGGCTATGCAATCCTCATCCGTGGTATCTGTTCCAGCATCGGGCGGCCTGCAAGCAGAAGCGGTTTCCTCGCCAGGTTTTCCCCCTGGCTACGCGAGGGGGGAGCCCCGCGGTCTAGGCGGCTGGAATATCCGCTGGGTCACGGTGCATTGGGAGTACCTGCTTCCCATCGTCACGGTGCATGCACTGGCATTGTTTGCCCTGTTGCCCTATTGCTTTAGTTGGTCGGGGCTGGTCATCGCACTGGTTGGCACCCACGTGTTCGGCATGGGCATCAACCTCGGATACCACCGCCTGCTGACCCATCGCAGCCTCAAGGTGCCGCTCTGGCTGGAGCGGACGGTGGCAACGATCGCGCTGTGCTGCCTCGAGGACACGCCCGCCCGGTGGGTTGCGACCCACCGGTTGCACCACGTCCACTCCGACGAGCCCGAAGACCCCCACACGCCCCGGGACGGTGTGAGTTGGTCCCACGTGGGCTGGCTGTTCCGGCGGGCCCCTGACCGACGCACGCTCACCTTTCTCGACAAGTACGCCCGCGACATTCTGGCCGACCGCTACTTCAGGTTCCTTGAACGGCATCCGACGAGCACCCTCTGGATCTATCTGGCGCATGCGGCGGTCTTCGCGCTGGCGGGGCTGGTCGTGGGCCGGTTCGGCGGTGGCGACTGGGCCCATGGCGTGCAACTGGGAACGAGCTGGCTGGTGTGGGGTGCGTTTGTTCGCACCGTGCTCGTCTGGCACATGACGTGGAGCGTGAACTCCCTGTCCCACCTGTTTGGCTATCAGACCTACGAGACCGGGGAGGACAGCCGTAACAACTGGTTGGTGGCGCTGGTGGCGGCTGGCGAAGGCTGGCACAACAACCACCACCACGATCCGGCCAGCGCGAGCGTTCAGCACCAGTGGTGGGAGTTCGACCTGACGTACTACGAGATCTTGCTGCTGAAGCGATTGGGCCTCGCCACCGACGTCATCCAGCCGCGGCACGTGCGTCGATCGGCGGCATCGTCACGGAACTGACCAGAGGCTTCTGTCGCGATGTCCGACATTCTCACTTCGCCGCGTCCATCCCGGTTCGGGCGGGCGGTGGGCTTCCGGCTGGCGGGCATCGGCAGCAGCGTGCCGGCGCACGTCGTGACCAATGCCGATCTGGCCCGGCTCGGCTGTGATCCTGAATGGATCGTCGCCCGCTCGGGCATCCACGAGCGGCGGCACGCCCCACCTGACATGGCCACGAGCGATCTGGCCGCCGATGCCTGCCGTGCGGCGATCGCCGATGCGGGGGCCGACCTCGCGGCGGTCGACCTGCTCGTGCTCGGCACGTTCACGCCCGACATGAGCATCCCGTCCACGGCCTGCATCGTGCAGGAGAAGTTGGGGCTCGATGCCCCGGCGATGGACGTCACCGCCGCCTGTGCGGGCTTTGCCTACGCGCTCGTGACCGCCGCCAACTTCATGGCAGCCGGCTCGAGCCGGCTGTCGCTCGTGGCCGGCGCCGACACCAATTCCCGCGTCGTCGATCCCGAGGACATCAAGACCTGGCCCCTCTTCGGCGATGGCGCCGGTGCGGTGTTGCTCGAGGCAACACCGCCTGAAGCCTCGGGGCGGGAGCACGGCCTGCTCGCCTTTTCGCTCGGTTCCGATGGTCGCGGTGCCGGCCTGCTCGCCTGTCCGATGAGCGGCTCGCGGCAGCCGGTCACCGTGGAGGGCGTGGCCCAACGGCAACAGTTCATGCAGATGGACGGCCGCGCGGTGTTCAAGTGGGCGATCCGGCTCGCCGAGGAAAACATCCGGCAGGTGGTCGAACGATCGGGCGTGGCGATGGAGTCGATCGATCTCTTTGTGCTGCATCAGGCCAATGCCCGGATCATCGAGGGAGTTCGTGAATCTCTCGGCATCCCCACCGACCGCTTCCTGGTGAACCTCGACCGATATGGCAACACGTCGAGCGGATCGATCCCGCTGGCGATGGACGAGGCGTGGCGGGCCGGCCGGATCGGACCGGGCAGCACGATCGTGGTCTGCGGCTTCGGCGGCGGCCTTGCCTGGGGCAGTGCGGTGTGGAGGTTGTGAGGACGCTAGCCTACGCGCCCAATCCGCCGGGGACAGCAGAAGTCTCGTCGCGGTGGCTTTTTCGCCATCAACCGTTGCGATAGTGCTTTTCCGGGCAGGGGCGAAAAATCCAAAAGCTCCTCGAGCTTCCGCCGATCCCCGGCTCCGTCATTCGTCCAGTTGCGGAATCCGTGAGGGGCTACCCACGCCCCGAGAGCCGGCGTTGCTGACAAGCGGAGGCAGGATGCCGGAGCGCAGTCAGCATCGAGTGAGCGGAGGCAGGATGCCGTAGCGAACGTCCGGCGACGGGGCGTGGGCAGCCCCGAACCGTCGATATCAACGATCCCGCGCTCCGTGGTATGTTTTGCGATCATCAATGAAGGAGACAAAGCATGACTGACGTGGGTGCGGTGAAGAGGCTGCCGGCGCGGGGCGACGTGGCCGTGGGAGATACGTGGGACCTGAAGAGCCTGTTTTCGTCCGACGCTGAATGGGATGCAGCGCTTGCGGAGTGGGAAAAACGGATTCCGGGGTTCGCGGCATTCGCCGGCACGCTCGGTTCGTCGGCCGAACGGCTTGCCGAGTGTCTCGAGTACGACCTCGCCGTCGATCGCGAGGGGGATCGGCTCGGCACCTATGCCCACCTGCGGGCCAGCGAGGATCAGGCGGCAGCTGATCCGCAGCGGATGACCGGCCGGTTCCAGCACGTTGCCACGCTTGCGGGCGAGAAGGCCAGCTTCATTCGGCCGGAGATCATGGCGATCCCGCCGGCCACGCTCGCCGCATGGATGAAGCTACCAGTGCTCGCCCCCTACGAGCTCCTGCTCGAACGGCTCGCCCGCACCCGGCCGCACGTGCTCTCGGAGCCTGAAGAAAAACTTCTGGCGATGCAGGGGAGCTTCGCCGGCACGGCGGGGAAGGTGTTTCGGCAACTCACCGACGCCGACATGAAGTTCGGCAGCGTGTCCACCGGCGCGGGCGAGCAGGTGGAACTGTCGAACGCGACGTTCGTGACCCTCCTGCACGACACGTCGCGGGAGGTTCGGCGGACGGCCTTCCATCAGTATTACGCCCAGTATGAGGCCCATGCCAACACGCTGGCCGCCACGCTCTCTGGCTCCAACGAACGCGATGCCTATACGGCAAAGGTGCGGCGGTATCCCAGCGCCGTGGAGGCCGCGCTCTTTGCCGACAACGTGCCGATCGCCGTTTACGACCAGCTCATCTCAGCGGTGCACTCGCACCTGCCGGCCGTCCACCGCTACTACGACCTGCGGAAGCGGATCCTCGGGCTCGACGAGATTCACCACTACGATTGCTACGTGCCGCTCGTGCCGGAACTCGAAAAGCGTCACACGTGGAACGACGCGGTGCGGGTGGTGATCGAGTCGCTCGCTCCGCTCGGGGCCGAATACAGCACGCAGCTAGAGCGCGGGTTGCTTGGCCGCTGGTGTGACAGGTATCCCAACGCCGGCAAGCAGTCGGGCGCTTTCAGCTCTGGCACCTACGACTCCGATCCCTACATCCTGATGAATTTCCAGGAGGAGGCGATCGAACATGTGTTTACGCTGGCCCACGAGGCGGGCCACTCGATGCACACGCGGTATTCGGCCGAGGCCCAGCCCTACCACTATTCCGGCTACACGATCTTCGTGGCAGA
>JBIIOL010000281.1:0-5116 GCA_044336965.1 Pirellulales bacterium
GGGAGCGTCGTCCAGATGCTCGACCCCTGCCCCGCCGTCGGCGTCTGCGGCAGGTTCTGCCGCACGTACGAGACGCCCGAGTGCTGATACCACGTCAGCGCATCCTGCGCGAGCGGTTGCCCGAGCCAGTAGTGGTCGAGTCGCGGCCACCACTCGCTCTGGGTGAAGAACGGGTTCACGCGGGCGCTCGTGAGCAGCCGCAGTTCGCGGTTCTCGATCGGCCTGCGGAGGTCGACCCAGGTGCGCTGCTCATACCCTTCCTCCCACTCCGCCTCGTAGTATTCCTCGAGGAAGTTCATGTCGCTGATCCAGCCGACCGTGCCGCGGGCCTGCCAGCCGCCGAAGAAGCTGTCGGTGCTGCCGCCGAGATCCTGCCGGTGCCGCCAGAACGAACGGCCGCGGAACGTGCGGTTGGGATAGCCAGGATAGGTGAAGTCGCGTCGGTAGAGACCGAGATTGTCCTGCCCCACGTCGCCGATGAACCAGGCGTCGAGGTCGCCGCTGGCCGGGCCGCCGAAGCCGAGGAAGTCGGGACGGTTGTAGAGCAGCGACGTGCCGCCGCCGGGGCCGCGGAGGCTCAGGTAGTCGACGTCGAAATCCCAGTCGACGCCGTCCGGCGGCCGTCGCCACCCAAACACCTGGAAGGCATCCCAGCTGGTGAGCAGTTGCGTGCCGAAGATGCGGTCGTTCTTCACCTGCGCGTTGTTGATGTAGAAGGTCGGCTTCTTCGCGTTGGTCGCCAGCACCGGCCACCAGAGCACCGGCACGCCGCCGAGAGTGACGGTGTTGCCACGGCTGGTGATGAACTGCTGGTGCTCGACGGCCGGCTCACCGGTGGCGGGATCGATCGCCCGCTGGCCACCGGGCCCGGCCAGCGGCACCTGCTCGTCGGTGAACTCGAGCTCGCGGGAGCGGAACTCCCAGCTCGGCACGCCCAAGCGGCTCGAGGTCAGGCCCGTCTGCTGGGCGACGAAGCGGCTGCGGTCCACCTGGCGGAGCACGTCGGCCCGCAGCCGCACCACGCCGGAATAGTTGTCGACCGGCGTGAGCACCGTGGCGCCGGTGATGACGCCGCTGGAACGCGGCACGTCATAGAACATGCTGACCGCCTCGACGACCCGCTGCCCCTGGCGGAAAACGACGTTCCCCTCCATGTAGAGCTCCAGCGGCACATCGCCGGCCTGGGCTGCGTTGCCTTCGAGGTCGGGCTGCGACTGACCGCGGGTCCAGATCACGAGACGGTCGGCCGAGATGTCGAGCGGGCCGGCCGGATCGACGCCGTCCACGACGAGGTTCACGCCCGAGGTGATCACCGCCACCCACTCGTTGCCTCCCGGACTGGGAAACCAGCGGATGTTGAGCGGCACGCTCGACCGCGGGAAGGCCCGCAGCCGGCGGGCGGTCGCGGCGGTGTTCACCTGCGGCACCGGGGCCGCGCCAAACTCGCTGAACTGGGCCCGCTGGATCGGCTCCTCGGCCGCGGCTTCAGTATCGGCGTCGGCGGTGTATGCGACCGGCACGACACGGTCGGCGGGCGCATCGTAGATCGGCGGCGTGCCAGCGGTGGGCACGATGCTGGCAAACTCGAGGGTCGGCTCACGGTGCATCCAGAAGCGGCCGGTCCAACGCGGACCGCGGACGGTGGTCGCCGCAGCATCGGCACCGGGGCCACCCGATCGCACGGACACATTCCCCGCCATGCGCACGAGCATGCTGCGGACAGCCGGTTGCAGACCGTCTTCGCCTTCTTCACTGTCGACTGCCAGGTCTTGCTCCTGTTCGATCCATACCACCGCCTCGTGCCCCGTGGCCTCCGTTGTCCCCTGCCTGATCCGCACGCCACCGGTCAGGTGCCAGACGTCGTAGGAGCCCTCCGTCCACCGCGCGGCCTGCGTCGCATTGATCGTCACGTGCTCACGCGGATCGGCTGACGGGACTTCGATGCGTCCCGCCTCGGCGATGGCGGCGGCCAGGCCGCGCGCCGGCAGCGAGGCGAGCGCGCCGGCCGTGGCGGTCTCCTTCAGCGGTTGCACGGCGACGGGAGGTTGTGCCACGGTCTGCCGGATGGCCATGAGCATCACGACCGGCATGAGCACGCATGCCATCAGCAACCGCCGCGCATCGTTGCGCGGGCGCGCAGAACCTCGGCGCGACGGAGCGTGCGCCCGGTGTCGTGAGTGCGCAGTGGTGGCGTGGTCGAGCGGAGAAAACACGCGTGAAAGACGGCCTCTGGAGGGCGGAAACGGTCCTGACAGGAAAAAGCGCGGGACTATAGGAGTGCCCGCGCCGACGGGTCAAGGCGTTGCCGCAGCCGCTCAGACTCCGCAAGTCGTGGCTGCAAAGGGGGTTACCGACGTTCACTGGGCATCCTGAACCAGATCGGAGGCCAGCGCATGGCGGGCCGCTCCGCAACGCCCTGCCGCCACAAGCCACGCAGCGTGGGAGATCCGGGAATCCGCCGTTCTGGCAACCCAGGCAAGCTTCCTCGTCACGCCACCTTCCCAGCCTGCTTCTTCCCGCCGCGGTACCATACTCGTCCGGACTGCGTAGACCGCTCGCTGCCCGCCGCTGAGGCGGCTTGCCCACGCCGCCCCGGCCCCGCCCCTCGCTCAACTTCCCCGCCAGTCGGCCCCGTCAACCCTCACGCGAGTCGCCCGATCCATGTCCACGGTTGAGACTCGCGTCGCCCAGTGGCTGGTCCGCTACCGCACGCCACTGGCGGTTCTGGCGGTGCTGGTGACGATCGTGTCGGTCGCGGAGTCACGACGGCTGGAATTCGTCCGTTCGATCGACACGATGTTCGACCGCACCGATCCGGCGCTCGTGCCCTACCGCCGGATGCTTCGCGCGTTCGGTTCGAGTGAGGTCGTTCTGGCGGCCTATGAAGATCCGCAACTCTTTTCCGCAGCGGGCATCGAACGCCTGCGCGATCTGACCGAGACGATTGCGGCGCTGCCTGGCGTGGCGTCGGCCACGAGCCTTGCCGACACGCCTCTGGGTAACCGCATCATCGAGATCGACACGAACCCGACGGCGCGGCGACTCGTCGAACTTCTGGAAGGGTATGCCGTTGGCACCGACCACCGCACCGCGGCGGTGGTCTGCGTGCTGCAGGCCCCAACTCCGGCATCTCAGGACACTCCCGCGAAGGCGACTTCGCAGCCGCAGGCTGACTTTCGCGCCGACGCGATCGACCGCCTCCGCACCGTCATGGCCAAACTGCCCGCTGGTACCGTCGCAGGCGAGCCGGTGATGCTCCGCGACGGGTTCGCCATGCTGAAGCGCGACGGCAATCTTCTGGGCACCGCCAGCGCCATCCTCGCAGGGGCGGTGCTGCTCGTATCCTTCCGCAGCCTTCGCTGGCTCGTCGTGCCGCTGGCGGTCGTTCTCCTGGCGCTCTGGAGCACGCGGGGCGTGCTGGCCGTCATCGGCCTCAAGCTGACAATGGTCTCGACGATGCTTTCCGCGATGGTCACGGTGGTGGCAATCGCGACCGTGGTGCACGTGATCGTGGAGTTCCGGCGGCAGCGGGAGGAGGGCCTGCCCCCGGCCGCGGCGCTCGAACGCACGATCGCGGTGCTGTTCTGGCCGGTGGTTGGCTCGATCGCCACCGACGTGATCGGCTTCGGCTCGCTCATCGCCAGCCGCGTGGGTCCGGTCCACGATTTCGGAATCATGACGAGTGTGGGCGCGGTGATGGTGCTCGTGGCCACGGCGCTCGTCGTTCCGTTCCTCGCGCTGTGGGGGCGGTTCGACGCCGACCCGCAGCGTGCTTGGGGAGAGGGCATGCTCGAACTCGGGCTCGACGGCCTCGTGCGGCGGATCGTTCGGCATCCCGCTCCAATCCTGCTTGGGTCGACGCTGCTGGTGGCCGCGGCCGTGACGGGCATGCGCTGGCTCGAGGTGGAGACCGATTTCACCAGGAACTTCCGTCGGTCGAGTCCAGTGGTTGCCTCTTACGACATGATCGAGACTCGCCTGGGAGGAGCCGGTGTCTGGGACGTGCTCCTGCCGGCGGGCAAGGCGATCGACGGGAAGGTGCTCGGCGACATGACCCGTCTGGAGCACCGTTTGCGGACCGAGGTCACGATTCCGGATGGCAGTGGTCGCCCGGTGGCTGCCCTGACCAAAGTGATGAGTGTGGCCGACGTGATGGCGGCCGTGTCGCCAATTCCGCTGGAGAGTCTGCAGAGCACGCGGCTGGGCAACTGGCTCGTGACCGGTGCGCTCGACGTGATCCAGAAGCAGGTGCCGCAGTTGAGCCGCACGTTCATTGGCCACGATCCCGTCGACGGTTCAACCTGGCTGCGGGTCCTGCTCCGAGCCCACGAACGACAGCCCGCGCCGCAGAAGCGGGCGATCATCGAGCAGGTCAACCGGATCGTCGCCGAGGAGTTTCCGGCCCGGGACGGGCGGCCGGCCGGCGAGGTGACGGGCTTCTTCGTCCTCCTGTCGCAGCTCGTGGAGCGGATGCTCTCTGACCAGTGGCTCACGTTCCTGCTCGCCGCGGCGGGTATCTTTTTGCTGCTGGCGGTCAGCTTCCGCAGCCCGCTGCTGGCCATGATCGCGCTCGTGCCCAACGCGTTGCCGATCTTCGTGGTGCTCGGCCTGCTCGGCTGGGCTGGGGAGCGGATCAACATGGGCACGGCGATGATCGCCGCGGTGTCGATGGGCCTCTCGGTCGACAGTTCGATCCATTACCTCGCGGCCTTCCGCCGCCGGCTCGCGGCGGGGCAGCCGATCGCCGCTGCACTCGAAACGGCCCACCAGACCGCCGGCCGGGCGATGATCTTTTCCACGCTCGCCCTCGTGATCGGGTTTCTCGCACTCACCACCAGCGGATTCATCCCCACGGTTTCGTTCGGCACGCTCTCCTGCCTCACGCTCACGGGGGGCCTGCTGGGCAACCTCGTCGTGCTCCCCGTGCTGCTCTCACTCCTAGCCCCGTGGCTGAGCCCAGACTGTCGAACCGCCGAAAACACGCTACATTCGTCGCTTCCATCCACCGCAGCCAGGAGGTTTCCATGACCCACGAATTTTCCCACCTCCGTGCCGGCGGCGCCGCCGGCGGCATCGTCGCCGATCCGGCCGCGCGGCCCGAAGCCATCGAGGCCGA
>JBIIOL010000014.1:0-16659 GCA_044336965.1 Pirellulales bacterium
GCACCGGGACGGCAAGGTTGCCGCCGAACGACTTGTCGGTGGTACCGATCATCTGACCGCCAGTGAGCTCATGAACGAGCTGCAGGCCTCCGGGGGCACCAATTCCAAGGTGCTCTCGGAGCTGATGGTTCGGCATGGGCACATCGTCGTGAACGCGCTTCACCGCGCACGTGTCCTGCGGCACGACATCGACATCATCGCCAAGCGTGTGTGGGACAAGGTGTGGGACATCAGCAAGAAGCCTCCGACCGAGGAGGGTGCCTGGGATGCCGGACGGTCCCGGCTCACGAACGACCCCTTCATTCCGCTGATCAAGAAGATCGCCAACTCGCAGGCGATTGACTACCACCGCCGTTGCAAGGTGGAGCGGAAGCGTCGGACGGTGCTTGAGGAGACGGTCCGCGTCCACGGCGGCGGGTGGCGCGAGCAACTCGAGAGCCGCAGCCGTCGGGGCGACAGTCCCACAGGTCGCCGCAAGCAGCTGGCGAACAGCAAGCAGGATTCGGGCATGACCCGCCGGTGCGCCGCAGCCGCCAGGGATTCGCTGCCGGAGATCGTCGCAGGTCTCCCCGAGAGGGAACGGAAGGTTCTGGAACTGCACGCTCAGGGGCTCAAGAACAGCGAAATCGCCCCCATTGTCGGCTGCAGCAAGGGGGAGGTATCCCGCCGGCTGAAGAGAGCCAGGGGCGAGGTTCTCGTGCAGGCCATCAGGGCGGATCGCTGATCCCGCCTCGCGGTGCTGGCACACCCCTCTGATCCCAGACGGTGAAGAGGGGCCAGTCGCTGAAATCGCCGCTCGGCGGCGGGAAAACGAGTTGTACCTGTCGGCCTCAGGGCCTTCAGGCAGGCCTGGGGACCCCAGTCGCCCCGGGGGGTTCGAAGCGTTTTGAACCCAAAGCGTACATGGCTGGCTTCAGTGCGGCACGTCGTCGCTCTGGAGGGGGGCGAGCACTCATCGGGAGGGCTTTTCATGGACAACGGCACGGTCGATGCGATGGTGGCGTTTCAGCGGCAGGGAATCGGCTTTGAGACGATGTGGCAGGACATCCAGCCGATCGTGGAGAAAGCCATCCGACGTGAGCTGAAGAACCGGCTGGTGCGCGGGCACAAATCGGCGGAGGATGACGCGGCCGTCGACGACACGCTCCAGCAGGTCGCCTGGAAACTCCTGCAACTCCCCGGCAAGCCTGGAAGCTGGTTTTATCTGAACAAGGGCAGGGGGGCGGGCCGTGTTTCGGCGTTGAAAGGCTGGCTGTCGACGATTGCCTCCAATGAAGCGGTCGAATACTGCAGGGTATGGCGCGGCGCCGGCAAGAGCGTGAAGTCTATTCCGCTGTCGCAGTGCGAGCTCAACGGGCCGCTCGAGGCCCGCTCGGCGGCGAAGCCCGCTCTGCTCGCGCTTCGCATCGATGAAGCCACGCTCTCCGAGGTCATGAACGAGTGCATCGATTCGCTCGAGGACGAGGGCCTGAGGCGGCTGGTCTCGCTCAGGCTTCTGGAGAACCTTTCGGAACGGAGTCTGGCGAAGCGGCTGGACATGAACGTCACGACGGTGCACCGGCGGCTTCACGACATCTACTCGTTGCTGCGGCCGCTGCTGGTGCGGCGAGGCATCGACGGCGACTGGAGGCCGGGAATGGGGCTGGAGTCAGTCCCGCGATCGGCCTCGAAGCGCAGGGGGAGTGCGGGAAGGACGCCGGCCGCTGGTGGCGGGGATGCGTGAGGCGCTGCCATCACGGAGCGGCATCGTCGTCGGCCCCCACAATCCTCACCCCGCCGCCCGGGCCCCTCGTTTTGGTGACACGGCCAATGGTGACGAGATCGTTCCGAACCGCTTCGTATTGCATGTCGTCCCAACCAAGCTCATCACGCAGCTTTTTGTTGGTGGACCTGCCGGCGGACGACATCAGGGCCGTGATGAACTGCTGCCTGAGTTCATCCGTGACAGTCACGTCGGCCGGTTCGGCCGCAGGTGATGGCTGGTCGTCGTCGTCATCCGATGACTCTGCCCCGTTCGCTTCCCGGGCCGTCCGGAGTGCAGCGGTGCCGGTCCGGCGAGGAGTCACTCCTGCAAGATCGTCGCGGGCGAGTTCGACCAGCGGGGCGCCGAGTGAGTCGTAGTCATGGTGGTTGCACGTCAGCACGATCACCTGCAGCCCCCGTGCCGTCGCAAGGTCGAGCATCGACTGGATCGATTGGGTGCGAACAGGGTCGGAGTTCACGAAGGCATCGTCGAACACGATCGGCAGGCAGCCGTGGTGCTCGGCGGCCAGGATCTCGGCCATGGCGAGCCGCAGAGCGGCCGCAACCTGCTCCCGCCCACCGCCGCTGAGGCCGTCGAAGCCGAGCCGTGCATTACCGAATGACGGCCGGGCCACCGTGAGATTACTGAAGGCGCCGTCGCGATACTCGACCGCGACCTGGGTTTCGGGCCCGTAGATGCACCGGAGATACTCGGCGGCCCGGTTCGTGAGTGGCCCGACGAACTGCGACTCTACCTCCCGCTTCTTCTCGGCGAAGAGGGAGGCCAGCAGCGCGATCGCCCTTGCCTCGCGGGCGGCCTGCTCCCGCCGAGTCTCGGTGAGTTGGCGGCGGGCCCGCGCCCGGGCCAGGTCATCGCTCGGGTTGTTCGTGCCTTCCTGCCGGAGACGTTCGACCGCCAGGGCCCGTGTGGTCTGGGCGGTCCGCTGGCGCTCGAGAATCGTCTCGATCGCCCGGTCGAGCCGCAGCCTCGAACGTTCGAGCGTTTCGTACTGGAGCGCGTCGAGCCTCTTCTGGCACACGTCCAGGGCATCGACGGCGGTGCCGTGGGCGGTTTTCAGCTCGGCGAGCGTGCCGGCCCGTTCGACGCCGTATTGGGCGACGAGCACCTGCAGGCGATCCGTGCGAACGCGGAGTTCTTCGTCATGCGAGCGCAGCGCATCCTCGGCATTTCGTGTTTCCTCGGTCTTGGCGGCGCGAAGTTTCTCCGCGGCCTCCAGCTCAGCCCTCCCCTTGGTGGCATCGCTGGCAAATGCGAGGTGGGCGTCGTCGCCGGCGGCCCTGGCCGCGACGGCGTCATCGAGTCCCACAGGCCTCGTGAAATCGCCTGGTGCCAGTTCGGTGATCCGCAGATCGAGCCGCTCGATTTCCCTGTCGCGCTGCTGCAGTTCCTCCGCGGCGATGTCACCGCCGAGATCCCGGATCGCCGTGTCCTTTCCCCGGATGTCTGCTTCGATCGACTGCCGTTGCGGCTGCACCTCGCGGGCTCTGTCCACGTTGTCGATCCCGAGTTCGGAGAGCCTTCGATCGAGATCCACGCGGGCGTCGTCCCGCCGGCGGGTCGCCTCGGTCAGCGACGTGCCGCCGCCGGGGGCGATTCGTATGCGAACGGCAGCGTCGACGACGAGTTCCGCCTCCGCCGAGATGGTCTCGCTCGCTCCCGCGGCGAGCTCGAGGCCCGCCAGCATGACGGGCCGGTCGGCTGAAAGAAGCTCGACCCGGGTCGCGATGGCGGCGAGTGTCGCCAGTGCCCCGTCGTGCCTGCGTTCGAGGGCGGTGAGGGCCGCAAGGTCGTCCGCCGTGATGGTGGGCAGGTCTGCGAGCTGGGTGCGGAGATCGGCAAGCTCGTCGCGCAGGCTCTCGATGTTGCCGCACCTTTCGGCGAGTCCCTTCCGGTCCGCCCGCAGCCTTTCGAGCTGCTCGAAGAGCGAAAGAAGCGTGACTTGGGCGGCCAGTGCCGCCTGTTTCGTTTGCGATTCGTTCACCTGCCTCATGGCCGTGTCGAACCTTCTCGTTGCCGCCTGCTCATTCTGCCTCGCCTCGGTGAGCCGGTCGGTGGCCGGCTGGAGACGTTCTCTGGTCTCCCGGATGATCCGCTCGCACTCGACGATCTCGCAGTCGGCATCCTCGAGCGTCTTCAGTTCCCTCGCGGCATCGCTCGCGCGCACCTGCAGCTGGCCGTGGCCGAGCGCGAGCCGTGATGCCTCGTCGATCTGTTCGCGGACCAAAGTCAGTTGCTGTCGTGTCGTGGCGAGACTGGTCTCGCAGTCCGCGATCGTGGCATCGGCCATCTCAACCTGTGAGGCTGCGGCGTAGAGCGTGGACAACGCGGCTTCCGCGGTGGCCTCCTCGGCCGCGGCCGCGGTGAGTTCGGCCGTGGCGACGGCAAGTGGCGAGTCCCTTCTTGGCGCACCGTCCTCCCTCGTCATGGCAGCGTGCTTCGTAGAAATCGTCCTCGCCGTGTAGCCATCGAGACGTGATTCCAGGACGCCGCTGCCATCGATCGTCCCCAGTCTCTGGCGCAGGCGGTCCATCGTGTCGCCCTTGACTCGCCTCAAAGGTTCGCTGCCGGCGGCTCCCTGCCAGACCCAGAGGTGCGACCACTGCATCGGCAGCCGGTCTTCGAGCCCCCGGCCGCCGCCGATGCTCTCGGTCTTCAGCAGCTCGTGGACCTTGGCTTCTGCCGCCTCTCCGCGTTCCGTGGGGTAGCCAGGCCGGGCGAGCGTGGTTGGAGCGTTCGCCGTCCCCGTGAACTGCTTCGTGAGCGTGTAGGTTTCTCCACCGCTCTCGAACACGAGCGTGACCGCGGGATGGCCAGGATGAAACTCCGACTGCATCGAGGCGTGCACCGCGCCGCTCTGACGGCTGCGGACGAACAGCGCCCGGTGAATCGCCTCGATGATCGTGCTCTTGCCCGACTCGTTCGGCCCGCCGATCACGGTGCGTGCCGGGTGGAAGGAGACGGTCGTGTCCTTGTGAATCCGGTAATTGTTGAGCGTGACGGAGACGAGTCTCATGCGGGATTCTCCGGGGCTGTGGTGCAGAGCGAGTGCAGGATGTTGAGGGCCTCACGGACATCGGCCACGTCGGTGCCGCCGGCCTCGAGCCTGCGGGCGAGCTCCCCGGCGACACGGGAGATGATCGGATCGTCGGGCCGGTCAGCCAGATCGTGGATTTCCTCGGGGGAGGGAACGAGCATGACGTTGTTGGCGACGTCGAGGCGGAGCAGTCGATGCGACCACGACTCGATGACCTGATCGAGTTCACGGCGGGCGGCGAGCGACACGCTGCCGCGGAGGGAGAGGTCGACGAGACAGGCGTCGAATCCCGCGTCACGCGTGGCTTCCGCGAGCGTTGTTTCGCACTGCAGTGGGCCACTGTCGCCGAGGTCGAGCGCATGCGAGAGCCACTGCAGGCGGCCGGTGACGAGCGGTTCGACCACCGGAGCGGAGCCCCTCGCGACCGAGACGCAGGCGACGCGGCCCGGCAGCTGATCCTTCTTCGGGAAACGGTCCGTCTCGTGGCTGCCGGAATACCATGCCTTCGGTCCCGCGGCGGTGAAGCCGTGCCAGTCGCCGAGGGCGACGTAGTCGAGGTCGACCAACGGCAGACGGTCGAGCGAGATCGTGTTCACGGGGCCTGCGACGTCCTCGCTGTCCGCCTGCCCCACGAACGTCGCCGTGCTGCCATGGGCGAGCACGATCCGCGGTTTGTCCCCGAGCGACGCGAGATCCAATTCGCGA
The DNA here is from genome assembly GCA_044336965.1 of Pirellulales bacterium. Classification (GTDB taxonomy): domain Bacteria; phylum Planctomycetota; class Planctomycetia; order Pirellulales; family UBA1268; genus CAMCQY01. Next base: position 5,505 of record JBIIOL010000014.1, read on the forward strand.
ACCCAGGCGGTGGGGTCGTCGCTCTCGTGCCTCCTGAGGAGCGGGCAGGGAATGATCACGGCCTCGTCCAGCACGACCGGCTTTCGCTCGAGCAGCACGTGGAAATGAGGGGCACGAGTTGCATGCTCGTGCTTGAAGAACGGCTGGTTCCAGAGCCCGTCGAGTCCGCCGTGGTCGTGGTTGCCGGGAATCGCGTAGACCGGCACGCCGAATTCCGCGATGACGCCGAGGGCCTGCGCCACGGTGGTCTGCGTCGGCGTCGGAGAGTCGAAAAGGTCGCCCGACACCACGACGAATTTCGCCTGACGGGCTCGAACAACGTCACGGATGCGGCGGAGCGCGTCGATCCGCTCCTGCTGGACGCGGGCACGCTTGACAGGGTCGGAGATTCCAGCGAAGGGTTTGCCGAGTTGCCAGTCAGCGGTGTGGATGAAGGTGATCATGGGTGTGGTCAGAGGTGGTGGGGAATGCTGTCGACGAAGGAGTGTACGCGATCCCGGGGCCGGCGCTTCTGTGGCTCAGGCGAGGGCGATCAGCGCCCCGCCGAGCAGGTCGGCCACGTGGTCGACGAGCCGTTCGGGCGGGATCTCGGTGACCGCATTCGGAAAGAAGCGGGCGAGACCGGCGGTGCCGGGGCCGAGGCCCAAGCCCACGGTGACGATTCCCTCGGCCTCCAGTCGTCCGACGGCGGCGAGCGTGGCGTCATGCCTGTCGGGCTGGCCGTCGCTGATGACGAAGAGCAGTTTCGGGTCGCCACGACGGGCGGCGAACCTGCGGCCGACGACCGCCAGCGCAGCGGCCATGTCGGTATTGCCGTCGCACGTGTCGGGCAGCATGCCGAGCCTGCGACGCGCCGGGCCATCAATCATCGCGTCCCAGTCGAGTTCCTCACGGATCGCGTTCGCGAACGACCACACCGCGGCGGGCACGCCGATCCGGCGGCAGACCTCCGTCAGCAGCACCGTTCCCTCGAAGGCACGGTCGATCAAGCCGGTGTGGCGCATCGAGCCGGAGCGGTCGACGAGAAGGAGAACGGCCGGATCACGGCGGTGAGGGAGGATCGGACGCTGCCAGAGCGAACGGTAGAGCTGAGGATCGGCCTCGAACTGCATCGCCCTGCGGAGATCGAGCCGCGGGCCCCAGGGGTGCCCGGACGACCACCGCATCCGCTGCCGCGGCACGAGCACACGAAGGAGTTCGTCGCCGAGGCGGTCGGCCGCGGGAGCGATCCGATTCCAGGCAGCGAGATAGTGGTCGGTGCCATCGGCCTGCATGGGCGCGAACGCGGCGTGGCGGCAGTCGGATTCCGACGAGTCGGCGGAGTCGCCTTCTTCGCGTGGTGCCTGCGGCTGCGCAACCAATCGTGGCACCTGCCGCCGCATGGTGCGGCCCCGGGATCGCGCACCCCGGGGCCGCAGCCGGGCACTGCCTCGCGTCAACCGACTGTCGGGGCATCCGGTCTGCTCCGCGAAATCACTGAGTTCGGAAGCTGCGAGCCGCCGGATACCTTCGCGGCGATCCATGGTCACGAGCAGTTCCCACGTGGGCAGGATCCGGTCCCGCACGATCTCCCACATGGCCCGCTGACTGGCCACGATTGCCTCGGGATCGTCATCGAGCGGTGGCTGGCAGGCGGTTGCCGCTGTGACCGACCCGCGGCACGCATCCAGGGCCGACAGCACCTCCGGCAATGTCCCGGCTGCCGTCGTGCCATACCACCAGAGTTCGAGGATCCCGAGCAGGAACTGCGCCTGCCGGGACTGCGGCAGTTGTTGGCCACGGTTGAAGCCATAGAAGACGTCGTTGTAGGCCCTGATCCACGGCGTCGCGCCGGGAAAGCGCGACCGCATCCAGACCTCGATCCGGATGTCTTCGATCGTGTTGAGCAGTGGCAGAATTCTCGCCAGATGGTCCTCGGCGAGAATCCGATGCAGCACGGTGACCGCCGCATGGGAGGCCTCGTGCAGGGCGAGGCCGCGGCAGAGGTCGGGCGCGAGTTCGCGCAGGTGCACTGGGTCGACCGTGACGACGTCGGCGCCCCACGAAAACGACCAGCTGCATCCCGGCCGTCCTTCGCAGACGGTGAGGGCGGGCCGACGGGCCGCGATCCGCACCAGGCCCTCGAGTTCGGCCCGGAGGTTCTCAGCTGTCACGTCGTCGGCGGTCTTGGTGGGAGCGGTATCGGGGAGTGTCATCGGGCGAGCCCCGCTGTTCGCAATGCCGAGCGGACGGCCTGACGGTCGGGACCAGGCTGCACCCGCTGGAGATAGACCAGCTCGATTGCCTCGCGGGCCGCGGCCTCGAGGTCGACGCCGCGGTCGACGAGTCCGGCCATCAGCGACATCGCTGCCAGCATCGTCCGCCGTGTGAACACATACCGCTCACGACGGGCTCTGCCCAGAGTGACGCTGCCATCGCCGCCAGCCGCCGCCGTGACGGCCCCGTGGAAAGAGGCAATCGAGTCGAGCAGCCCGTCGATGCGGCTGTCGCCGGCGAGCTGTGGATGAACGGGCTCGCCATCGGCGGCGCGCCACTCGACGCTGTCGAGGATGAACTCGGGATGCACACCGTGCACGAGCCGGGCGAGCAGCGCACGGTATTCCGTTTCGCCGGGTGAATCGAGCACGCTCCACAGGCTCCAGCGATCCCGGAAGGCAGGCGAGAGCACCGACCGTCCGGCGTATTCGGCGGGGTTCATGGTGGCGAAGATCCGGAACGAATCGGCGATTGTCACGGTGCCGCCGAGGCCGAACCGTTCGCCGGTGTTCTCGGAGAGCACGAGTGACGGCGGCTGTTCCAGCACGGGATTGAGCCGCTCGAGCACCTGCGGCTCGGCGAGGTTGAGCTCGTCGAGCACGACCCAGCGGCCGTGTCGCATGGCGTCGGGAACGATTCCCTCCCAGAATCGCCACGCCGCGGGAGTGCCCGGATGCTGACTCACGGCGGGCACGAAGCGACCGACGAGTTCGCCGGTGTCGGACTGGCCGTTCAGATTGAGCCGCACCGCTTCTTGGCGACAGAGGTGGGCCACCCAGAGCACAGCCGTGGTCTTGGCAACGGCCGTGTCGCCCTCGAGCGCGCACGGCAACCGGGAGTCGGCCGCGATGGCGACAGCCCGCGCGGCTGCGAGGAAGGTGGCGTCGAGGCAGAGGTGGGCGAACCGCTCGACGGACAGAAGCCCGGCCGATCCGGCGGGGCGACGCTCGATCGTGACGTCGAGAATCCGCACGCTCTCCTCGGTGATCTCGAGGGCCGATCGGCGGCGTCGGGGCTTTGCTGCCTCGCGAAACATGCCGGGCACGAGCACCTTGCGGCCGCAACGCTCCGATTCCTCGACGATTGCCGCCGTGGGCGGATCGGGCACGAGGACCGCATCGGCACCGGTGGCGAAAGCGGTGGGCAGAAACCCGGCGCGGTCGAGAAGCCTGGCGACCTCGTCGTGTTCCTCACGGGTGAATCCCGTGATCCACACGCGAGAGCCCCTGGCGGGCAGATCGTCGCCGACGTCATACGTGTCCCGGGCGGCGGTATTCATGGTGGCGGTGATCATGCGTCGCGGTGCTCCTGATTCTGTGGGGGTTGTGGCTCCTGATGCTGCTGTCGCTGCGGGCGGTTCGCTGCGGTTGCGGTGTCGCCGACCGGCGTGGACGCGACCATCACGATCCGCTCGTGCAGATCGGGCAGTTTCGCGAGCACGGCGTCGATCACCTTCTCCTTGAGCGAGATCTCCCCGATGCCATCGAAGCAGGAGAGAAAACGGACGAGCGGATCGGGCATGTCGGTGGCGATCTTCGACCAGATCGACATACTGGCAGGCTCGCACTCGCTCCAGCGGAGCCAGTTGCCGATGCGGCCGTTTTCATCGGCAGCCTTGAACGTGCCATCGTCGTCGACGTGGGTCACGGTATAAACGCCGCCGACCGTGTAGGTGTGGTTGTTCTGGTTGCGCAGCACACGGATCCGTGTTCCGGCGGGGACGGGTTTCATGGTTCGAGGCTCCAAGGGGTGGCGGACGTTGAATCGGGCGTGGTGTGAACCTGTGGAATGGGCGGTGGTCAGAGGTTTTCAGGGTCGATCGATTGCAGGGCCTCCATCACCCGTTGCCGCCAGTCGGGAAGCGAATCGATGATCGCGTTCTTGATCTGGCTGTTGAGAGAGAGGTGCTCGATGCCGTCGCAGGCGGCGAGAAGGGCGGCCACATCGTCGGGAAGGTGGCCACGGGCGTAGTCCCAGCCGAAACCCACGGGCTCGATGTCCGACCACGGAATCCAGTAGTCGGCGGCGGTGGACGAGCCGCGGGGGATCGCCTTGATCGTGTCGTCCCCATCGTCGACGCGGGAGACGATGTACTTTTCGCCGACTCGTGCTCCGTGATCACCGGTGTTGCGGGTGACGACGACGCACTCGCCGGGGATTGGCTCGCGGTCCATGGGTGTGTTTCCTTTCGTGTGGGTGTCGTGTCTGCTTGCCGTGTGGGAATGTCTACGCGGAAGGCGGCTGCGCGCTTCACACGAAACGTGATTTGGCCACGCCGCGGGAGGGCGTAGACTGTTTTGGTCAATAGCCCCTGCCTATTCCCGGGAGTGCCACAGATGAGCAGAAGCGATCAGGACATCACCGCGGACGTCGACCTCCTCGTGTCCACGGGCGTGGTTCCTGAAAACCGTCGCGAGGCGACCGTCGGCCTGCTCAGATGTCGTGAACGACTTGCGGACATCGGGCAGGGGCCTGTCGGCACTGCCATTGGCCAGTCACCAGGGCGTTCGCTCGATGACGCGATCGAGAGGCTGCGCGCCGCCGTAGGGGCACTCCACCGTGCGCGGCAGGCGTGCGACAGCCTTCTGGATGAACTCGCCCCGTTGAAATCCGACCGTCGCTGCGCGGAACCATTGCGCCAGTTGAACATGGTGATGGCGGATTTCGGGGCGATGTGCGACGCGATTCGCGTGCCGACCGATCCGTCGGGCGAGCACTTCGACAGACTGCTGCTCCGTTGGGCCGAGGGCATCGAGAAACTGCGGACGATCGTCGGGCCCTGAGACGGTGAACACGACCGATGGCCTCACCCGCTGCGGCTGGATGTCCAAGCTGGATGTCCAAGCTGGCCTCAGCAAAGCCGTGATTCGAGCCCTGTCGCGCGACGGATCGGCTTCCGGATCGCGGCTTCGATCACCTCGCGGGAGCCCACGACCGTCACCCTGTCGCTCGCCCGCGTCACGGCCGTGTAGAGCAGTTCACGCGTCACGATTCGGCTGGCCCGCTCGGGCAGCACCACCACCGCGTGTTTGTACTCCGATCCCTGGCTCTTGTGGATCGTCAGGGCATGCATCGTGGCCACCTCCTCCAGCTGCGAGACAGGCACCAGCCGCGGCTCACTGCCCGCCATCGGAAACGCCGCGTTCTTGAGGCCTTCGCCGTCGCCGGGCACGACGATTCCCGCGTCGCCGTTGAAGAGGTCGAGCCCGCGATTGTTTCGCGACACCATCAGTGGCCGGCCCGAATACCAGGGCGTTGCGTAGCCCACCTCAATTCCCGCCTCGACGCTCGCATTCCAGCCCGTGACACCCGTCGCTCCCGCGCGATGGGCGCAGAGCACCTGAAACTCCTTCTGGGCCTCGAGAGCGGCCGCCACGTTCCCAGCCCGGGCGAGATCGCGGAGCCGCTTGGCGTGCTCCACAGCCTCTTTGACAAGGGACTTGAATGGCTTGCTGCCGGGCTCGACCCAGCGGATCGAATTGGGATCGTCGGGCTTGGTGTTGTTCGGGTCGGTCGGCGGAGTCCAGCGGCCCTCGAGGATCTCGAACGTGCGAGCGACACCCGCGTCATCGCCCGCGAGGATCGCGTCGGCCAGAGCGCCGATGCGAGGCCCGAACCGGTGGCGGATGGTCAGCGTCTTCGTGCGGTTCTCGAGCGGGCTGCCCGTCCTGTCGGCGGCCCTGGCGATATCGCCGAGCACGGACCCCGCATCGACGCTCGCGAGCTGGTTGGGATCTCCGACGAGCAGCAGACGAGTCTTGTCGCCAAGCGCGTCGAGCAGGTGGTACATCAGCGAACTGGAGAGCATCGAGGCCTCGTCGACCACGACGAGGTCGTAGGCGAGCTGCTCTCCCGCGTTGAATGTGTAGCGGGGCGTGCCGTGCGGCCGGTAGCCAAGCAGTTTGTGGATCGTCAGAGGCCGGACGGTGGAGACGGCTTTCCGCACCTCCTCGGGCGCGTTCCTCACCTCGTCTGGTGCGTGCTTGTCATGGAGCCGCGTCTGCAATGCCTCCGCCATGCGTGCCGCGGCCTTGCCCGTGGGTGCGGCAAGCGCGATCTGCGTGTGTGGATTGATACGAAACATCTCGATCAGCCGCGCTGCTACGTTCGTGGTTTTTCCCGTGCCAGGCCCGCCGAGCAGGACCTCCACCACGGCAGTGTTGCCAGGGAGCAGCCGATGGGCGATTTCCTGCTCCTCGTGCAGCGACCGTGCGAGGTAGAGCCGAGCAGCCTCGAGGATGAACGGGGCCCGGGTGCCCTCAACGCCGATGAGGTCGCCGACGAGGGGGCCTGCTGTCGCGAGAGACGTTATCCACGCATCGGCGTCGGTCGGCCAGTCGAGATGACCGTCCTTCGTCAGGTCGATGTCGCCTGCCCAGTCGCGGATGTCGCGCAGGTCCACGCAGGTGTGGCCGTCGCGCGGTGCCCGCAGTGCAAGACACATGGCGAGCCAGGCCCGCAGGTCGGGCGCGACCGAAGGCGTGTCGCGCTGCGCGAGATCCACCAGCATCGCGGCCGCGGCGACGTCGTTGGCCGAGATCACACGGGCCGCCATGTAGGCTGCGAGGTCCTCGGGGGCATTGCCAGGAAGTCGCGTCGTCGACTCGCTGCCGCCCTGTGGAGCCGGCTTCTTCGTCGTGGTCATACCTTCACCCCCGTGAGATTGCCCGCAAACAGGTCGCTCAGCCGCCGCCAGATCGCCTGAGGTGGCTGCCAGGTGAACACGCCGTATCGGCCGCCTGCGGCGTCCACCGGTGTGTCGGGGCCCTTCATGCCGCGGACGTAGCCATAGACCACGCCCGCGATGCACTCGCCCGGATCCCAGCCCGCCGGCTTCCGCCGCCCGAGCTTCCAGCGGAGCATCCGCCAGATGGCCGTGCCGTAGACGAGCGCCTGCAGCGGATAGTGGTGGCCGGCCATCGCGGCCACGAGCTTCTCCGGAGCGTAGGCGGCAAGAGGATTTGCGGCATCACGGTCGTGGAGCCTGTTTGTCTTGTAGTCGGCGATCAGGATCCGTGGATCGGTGGCGGATGAACTGGGCAGCCGGAGCACCGCATCGATCGACCCGGTGATCAGGCCTGCCAGCGGCACGTCGAACGCCGGGCCGGCGAGTCGTTCGGCATAGGCGAAGAGCGGGTGTGTCGAACCGATGCACTGTTTCAGTATCTGGCCGACGTGCCGTGCCTGAACGCCATCGCCGAGCGCCGCCAGGGCCATCTCAAAGTCCATTTCCGCAAGCCGGTCCTGCGGCGAGAAGTCGGCGAACCGCAGGTCGCGGAACGACGCACCAGCCGGGCCCCCGAACCGTGTGAGCATCGCGTCGGCGATCATCGTGGAGAATTCGTCGTGGTGCGGCTGCAGGAACCGCGCGGTCGCCACCTCGCCGACGACGCGATGCACGCCACTGCGGAGATCACTCTCCGCAACGTCGCGGCCCGCCACGACCTTCTCGAAGATCTCGTGGGCGATGGTTCCAAAGGCGGTGCCGGCTGGCAGGGAAGCGATCGTGAACCCGCTCACGTCGGGCTCACCGGTTGTGGACTCGACGTCGCTCACGGGCTCTGGAGAACCGTCTCCATCCCCGGAAGAGCTGGCGTCGGTCGACTTCGTCAGGTCTTCGTCACTGCCCGGGGCATCGTGGTCATGGACGTTCGTCGCCACCCGCGATGCCCGCTTCGAGATGTCGCTGTACGACGTCCGCCGGTAGGTCTGCTCGACCGAGGTCGGCACGGCGGCGACGCCGATCGTCTTCGTGATGTGCGGCGTGGTCCACTGCATCGGCTCGGGGAGCTCATCCGCCGAACGCACGGCGATCATGGAGGCCTGACTCGAATCGACCTCTGAGCCGGCCGCGGGAGCCCCTTGCAGAACAGCCCCGAGGAGCGAGTCCTGCCACTTCGAGGTCCGCAGGATGCAGACATGGTGTTCCGGCCGCGTCACCGCCACGTAGATGAGGCGGCGGATTTCGTCGTTGTCTGCCGCCAGCGCGGCCTCTTTGGCGCCTTCGCCGGCGTCGCCGTTCGGAGCCACCTTTCCGACGTCCACGAAGCGGTTTCCGTCGCGGTGGAACACCACGAGTTGACCAGCAGAATTTTTGGGAGTCCACGCATCCACGACGACGACGCAGGGAAACTGGAGCCCCTTGGCCGCATGAACCGTCATGATCGTGACGGCCTCGGCATCGCTCTCGACCCGCCGGCTCACGAGCTCGGCCTTCTCGTCCTGCGATGCGATCGCCACGAAATGCTCGAGCATCTCGCGGGCGTGGCAGCCGTGGCCTTTGCTCGAGTCGTTGAGAAGCTCGATGATGTGGGCGAAATCGACGATTCGACGATCACCGCCGTCTCCGGTGGCAAGCCTCTCCACCATCTGCTGGTCGGCCATGATCCCGGCCGCCATCGCGGCAATGCCCTTTCGCTGCAGGATGGAGTGGAACTCGGCGATTTTCGCCTGCACTTTCTGTTCCTTCTCGTCGCCGAGGCTGGCGACATCGGCAAGCAGCTCCCCGAAGAAGTCCGTGGCTGCCGCCCGTCGGGCCTTTCCGGAGTCGCTTGGCCGTTCCATCGCCTCCAGCAGGCAGCGGATATCCGCTGCCATCTGGCCGTTCATGACGCTCGCGGTGCCCTCGGTCACAGCGGGAATCTTGAGAGCGACCAGCCTCCTGGCGATTGCGGAACCCGTGTAGTTGGTCCGTACGAGCACGCAGATTTCACGTGGCAGGAACGGCCGCTTCTCCAAGAGCTTGAAATGCGGGCCGGACAACAATTCGTGAACCTTCCGCACCGCCACCTCGACGAGCCTGGTATTGCCGACATCGAGCAACTCGACCGGCCGCAGGCCCACCACCAAGGACGCCTCGCGGCCCGGCGCGGGCTCGACCTGTCGGTATCGGATATCGTTCCCGAATTCGGCGTTCTCCATGACGGCGTTGAGGCCGCCGAGCAACGGGCCGTCCGAACGTCGGTTCACTGACAGCGTGCGGTGCGGAGGATCGCCGTCCTCGGGCGGGACGCCGTCCTGGGCATGATTCATGAAGGCCGTGACGTCGGCGCCGCGGAAGCGGTAGATCGCCTGCTTGGGATCGCCGACGGCGATCAGCGTGTTCCCTCCGGTGGGCGGGAAGATCGCGTGAAAAAACTCCCACTGCAACCGGTTCGTGTCCTGCGCCTCGTCGACGATGGCGAGTTTGAACCTGTCGCGGAGCGTTTCAAGGAATGCCTGCTTCCGTCTCCCTTCCGCCGCCGAGTCGTCCTTCCGGATGGTCACCTCTTCCCAGGCCCGCACGAGAAGGTCATCGAAACTCGGACTCGCCCGCATCCGCGCCCTGGCGCGATCCGCACAGTTTCGGATCAGGTCGGGAACTCGTGCCAGCAGTTCAGCCGCGACTGCAAAGCAGGTCTCCGGGGCGTAGGACGTCTTGAGGAACGGATCGGCCATCGAGAGCCTCACGAGGTCGCGAAGCCGGCGCTCCTCCCATTGTCTGCCTTCGATGGCCTCGCTGACGACCGCATCATTGACCACCTCGTCGAGCACCCGGTCGAGGAGTTCCTCGTCACCAGTCTCCGTGGCCGGTATCCCCGCAAGCCTCAGCACCCGGGAGCAGATCGCGTGGATCGTCCCGATCGTGGCGGTGTCGAACTCTGCGGCAGCCCGCTCGAGGCGACGGGCCATCGCCGGCTTGTCAATGGACTTCTCGAAGAGTTCATCGAGTTCGTCGCGCCGATACCCCGGCGGCGTGGGCTTGCCGCGAAGCAACTGGGAGGTCACGACCAGCCGGCCGCGTATCCGTTCGCGAAGTTCGGCCGCTGCATTCCGCGTGTAGGTCGTGACGAGAATCTCGCCAATCCGCAGGTCCTCTGTCGTGGCGATCGCCTTCGTCACGTAGGCCGCGACGGCGTGGGTCTTGCCCGTTCCGGCGCTGGCTTCGATGAGGGTGCCGCTGGGAAGTGGGGCGGCGGTGATGTCGAAGGGTCTGGTCATGCGAGCCGGTACTCCTTCGTTTTCTTGTCATAAACAGGCTCGAGCAGTCGCTTGAATGCGTCGAGGAATCGCAGTCGCTCGGGCACCTTCGTGAACACGTCCACGAACGATGGGCTGACGCCGAAAAGGGCGCACTCCGACGTTCTCCCGTAGAAGTCGGTTCCGAGCGACTTCTCGAACTCCTCCTCTCGTTTGGCGGGTGCTGAAGTCAGCACCTTGCCAAACGCGGGCCGCGGGGCCTTGATCGCGTCATGCGCGAGGCTGGCGATCTCGTCCAGATGCCCGGCTGCGGCGTTTTGGCTCGTGAGACGCTCGTCGAGCTTCACGATCCTTGTCTGCCACGGCTCGACCGGCCGGGGCTGCGGGAATCGTGGGCTCGGTGGCTTTTTCTGGCCCACCTTCCAATCGTCGCGGCGGCTGATGATCGTGGCCTGCTCCACGTCGACGCAATGGGCACGGGCGACGAGCAGATGCAACGTCGCCATGTGCAACGGATGGCCATAGTCGTCTTTGCCGGCCTCTGCAGCGGTCACAATCACCAGTTGCTTCGTCTCGACATGGATGCCATTGAGCGTGCCAACGAGACGATGACGTCCGAGCGGGTGGTCGCCGAGTTGTTCGGTGGCGAGGGAAAAGATATTCAGCACATCCTCTTGGGTTGCTCCGGACTTCAGTCCCTCGGCGAGGGCAATCAACTCGTCGACCTGCCGCTTGACGTGGGGACCGATGGGGACGACGCCGCTTCGCTGCTTCGCCTCGATCCACGCCAGCGCCGTTGCCGGATCGAGCACGAGTTCCTTCAGCAAATCCATCGTCAGATCGCGTGCTTGCTTGTTTTCTAGGAGCAGCGGAATCGTGGCCGGGGTCGCATCGTCGTCCTTTCGCCACGCGTCGATGCCGAGCGTGTGCTTGAGATAGA
>JBIIOL010000282.1:0-5098 GCA_044336965.1 Pirellulales bacterium
GATCGTGAAGCCGCTCGGGTGATGGTCGCGGCCGATCCCCTTCTTGCTGGCGACGTCGTTGCCGTCGGCCGTCGGCGTCCGCCCAAACTCGCCGCCCCAGATGACGAGCGTGTCCTTGAGCATGTCACGGTCTTGGAGGTCGGTGAGCAGCGCATGCAGCGGCTGGTCGCATTCGGCAGCCAGTTCGCGATGCCGCTCGTCGTTCATGTCGTGCGTGTCCCAGCCGTTGTGCCAGACCTGCACGAACCGCACGCCCCGCTCGACCAGACGGCGGGCGAGCAGCAGTTGGCGGCCCTGACCCTTTTCACCGTAGAGGTCGCGGATGTGCTTGGGCTCGCGGGAGAGATCGAAGGCATCGCCAGCCTCGACCTGCATGCGAAACGCCGTCTCGAACGCCTGGATACGGCCGTCGAGGATCGCCTGCTCGGGATGCTTCGCGGCATACTGCTCGTGCATCTCCCGCAGCAGGTCGAGCTGCCGCCGCTGCTCACGCAGCGACGTCGTGCCGCTGCGGACGTGCTCGATCATCTTCGCCAGTGTCATGTCGGTCGTGGGAATGCCGGTGCCGCCGCACCATGGCGGCAGAAACGCGTTGCCCCACGGGCGGTCGCCGCCTCCGACACTGCCCTTCGAAGAAAGTGCGACCAGGGCGGGGAGGTTTTGGTTTTCCGTGCCGAGGCCGTAGACCGTCCAGGCACCCAGGCTTGGCCGCACCGCGGCGAAGTCGCCGGTGTTCATCAGCACCTGGGCGACCTCGTGCACCGAGCTCTTCGAAATCATCGAGCGGACCACGCAGAGCTCGTCGGCGTGGGCGGCGAGCTGCGGGAACAGTTCGCTGATCTCCATGCCGCACTGGCCGTGCTTCTCGAACTTGAATGGCGACTGCTTCAGCTTCCCGGAGAGGCGGTTGCCACCAACGAGTTCGCCGGTGGACTTGAGCGCGTTCTTCCCGTAGTCCTTGACGACGTCGTCAACCTGCTGGCCGTCATACTTCGTGAGCGCGGGTTTGGGGTCGAAGGTGTCGACCTGCGAGGGACCGCCCTCGCTGAAGATCTGGATCACCCGCTTCGCCCTGGGGGCGAAGTGCGGCTCCCGGGCGGCCAGCGGCGATCCCGACGGGCCGTTGCCCGCCAATCCGACCTCATGGAGAAGCGTCGCCAGCCCCAGGCCGCCGATGCCGAGGCCGGTACGGGCGAGAAGTTCGCGTCGGGTGACCAGCGAGCGGGTGCTCGCACAGAGGTGGCGGTCCATGGAGGGCTCCCAAGAGGCTGGCAGAATAAGTGAATTTTACACCCCATCCTGGGGGCGAGCTACGGCAGCATCACGAATTCCCCCGACACCAGCAGTATCTGGGCCAATTCCTCCCAGGCGCTGAGCGGGGCGGGCATCGCCTTGGGGTCGAGGAAATCGTGGCGGGCGTCCCACCGCAGCGGCATTCCTGGCATCGATGGCATCTCCCGGTCGGGCATCGTGATCGTGGGCGACCAGATGAAGCCGCTCTTCGCCGGATCGACGTCAGTAAAGGCCACGAAATCGATCGTGTCGCCCACCTCGCACTCCACGTCATTGACCCGCGTCATAACGCCCTCGGCCGTCGCCTGCCACTCACCCAGCACGCCATGGCGGCCGTGCACGATCCGGCAGACCACGGGGCCGGACGCGGCCGCCGCGGGATTGTCAGCCGGCGCGTCAGCGGCAGGCGACTGCTGGGCCGGCGTCTGCGCGGCCGAAACAGGCTGGGCCGGGGCTGCGGCCTGCAAGTGGATGAGTTCGGCATCGATCCGCACCCTGCCCTTTTCGGGCGATGTCCAACGACGGACCGCAGCCTTGCCGGCCGCGACCTTGCCGCCGTCGGGCGTGAGCTCCATCGCCGTCACGTCGACGGCGCCGACCTTCTGGCCCTTGACGACGGCACCGACGAAGTTCGATAGCGACGTGAAGTTTTCCACCTTCTTCGCGGCGTCGCTATAGTCGCCGAAGCCGTAGGTCCAGTCGTCGGCCTGCGGCATGACGACGTCCTTCTCCGGATAACCCGCTACGAAATCGATCGCCCTCGCCAGTTCCGTCGGCGAGGGCGGCCGCTGGAGCGCCGCCTGCCAGAGGGCCCGCACCGCCGACTCGATCGCCGGCCCCGCGTCGGCAGCCGGCTTCGGCGGCTGTACCCGCCCCGCCAGCGCCTTGGCGGCGGAAACCGTGAACGGGCTGTTGAACAGCCACAGCGCCTGCGGAGCGAGCGCCGACCGCGAACGGCCCGCAGCGGAGAACGTCGGCTCCGGCACATCGAAGATCCGCATCACTGGCGTGAAGTTCTTGCGGTCGATCTTCGCATAGACAGTCCGCCGCTTCGCCCCGGCGTCGGCCACGTCGAACGGCTTGCCCCCCTGCTTGAGGTCGATCGTTCCGCCCACGGCCAGCATCGCATCCCGCACCACTTCGAACTCGACCGCCCGCGTGGGGTACCGCCAAAGCAGCCGATTGTCGGCGTCGATCACCCGCGCCGACCCCGCCGCCGCAGGCTCGAGAGGCACTGCCGAAGCCTGTTGGTAGACGTGCGACTGCATGATGAGCATGTGGAGTTTTTTGAGCGACCATCCGTCGGCCACGAATCGGGCCGCGAGCCAGTCGAGCAGTTCGGGATGGGTCGGCGGCTCGCCGCGGAGACCGAAGTCGCTCGGCGTGCGGACCAGCCCCTGTCCGAAGTGCCACGCCCAGACCCGGTTGACGATCACGCGGGACGTAAGCGGATTGCTCGGGCTGGCTATCAACTCGGCGAGCTGCCGACGGCCGCTCTGATCCTTCGGGAAGGGCTCCGCGTCGGCGGCCCGCAGCGCGGTCAGGTATTGCCGCGGGGCATCGGCGCCGGGCGACTGAGGGTTGCCACGCACGAGCACCTTCGCGTTGAACGGCCCGCTCTCCTGCACCGCCATCATCCTGATCGGCGCCCCTGGATGATCGGTCAGCTTGTTGACCGCCGCCGTGGCATTCCGACGCAAGCCGTCAGCCACGTCGCGGGACGGAAAGAGCGGTATCTTGTTGGTGACGAACGTGAACGGCGAGTCATCGCTCATGAGCACCTTGGCGACGGCCGACTGGCTCTCGGCCTCGGGGATCGGCGCCGCCACCTCCGCCTTGTGGATCCGCGCGATGGCCTTCGCTTCGAGTTCCGCGACGCTGATATCCTCTTCGTCCTCCGCGAGGACGCAGAGCTTGTCGAGCGATCCTCGGAATCGCTCGCCCCACAGCTTGTCGATCATGGCGAAGAGCTTGGTGTATTTCTGGGCGACCTCTTGGATCGTCTGCGGCGGATCACCTGCAAACATCGCGGCCACCAGCTTGTGAAGGCCGCCGTCGGTGTTGGCCGCGTAGGCCTTACACAGTTCCGGAGCCTTGCTTGCGAAGTCGGCATCGGGCACCTCGGCCAGTTCCAGCCATGGCCGGAAGATCGCCGGATTGCCCTTGAGCCAGCTGTCTCGCTTCTGCACGAGCGACCAGTAGATACCGGAATGAAGCTCGCGGGGCTTGAGGATCTCCTTGTCGACCTTGGCGTTGTTCTCGTTCACGGGCTTGTACTGCCCGTCACGGGCCGCAAGCAGGTAGTCACCCACGCGGTTTCGGAACGCCACCACGCCCTTCTCGGCCTCGAACGCCACCACGCGGATGAAATGCTCACGGGTGCGGCGATTCTCGACCTTGTAGGCCTCCCAGTCGGCGCTGGCCGGCTGGGGCTTGAGGGCTGGATAGACCGTGGGCTCAGTGCAGCTCTTGAGGATGCCGTAGAGGCCGTAGTAATCGGTCGTCGGAATCGGCTCGAGTTTGTGATCATGACAGCGAGCACAGCTCACCGTCAGCCCGAGGAGGCCGCGGGAGATGACGTCGATACGGTCGTCGATCACCTCGTCGTCGACCCGGGCATTCGGCCGCCGGCCCACGGTGACGAACCCGAGGGCCGCGAGCGCCGCGTTGTCGTCGGCCGACACGGCGGCGAGGTCGGCCGCCAGTTGCTCTACCACGAACCGGTCGAACGGCTTGTCCTCGTTGAATGCCCGGATCACGTAGTCGCGGTAGGTCCAGGCATACGGATAGGCCTCCGAATGATTGAATGTGCCCCCGGCCCCGTCGGCATAGCGGGCCACGTCGAGCCAGTGACGCCCCCACCGCTCACCATACCGCGGGCTCGCCAGCAGTTCGGCTACCGCGCGGTCGAAGGCATCGCCGGAAGCATCGGACGCGAAGGCGGCCACCTGCTCGGGCTGCGGCGGCAGGCCGACGAGATCGAGCGACGCGCGGCGGACGAGCGTGCGGGCATCGGCTCGCGGCGACATCGACCAGCCACGCTCCTCGAGCCTTGCCTGAACGAAAGCATCGATCGGCGTCCGCACCAGATGCTTCGCCTTCACCTCCGGAGGCGGCGGCATGGAGACGGGCTGGAACGACCAGTGCGACTTCCCGGCGTCGAGCAGCCGCTCCATCGGCGTGAGCGTGCCGCCGCCGGTCCGCGGGTCGGGGGCCCCCATTTCGATCCACTTCGCCAGATCGGCGACTTGCTCCTCGGAGAGCGGTTCGTCGGGGGGCATCTCCATCCCTTTCTCCCGCCGCACGGCCTTCATGAGGCGGCTTTCGACGGGCTTGCCCGGCACGATCACAGGACCGTGCTCTCCCCCCTTTTTCACCGCCGCCGCGGTGTCGAGCTGCAGTCCACCACTGGCATCGTCGGCGTGGCATTCATAGCACCGTTCCACCAGGAGCGGCCGGATCCGCTTCTCGAAGAACTCGACCTGCTCCACCGGGATGGCCGGCGGCTGACCATCAACGCCGGCTGCTTTGCTGCCATCGGCCCAGATGGCAGCGAGGCCCCCGATCGCGACCGCGATCGCGACGATCACCCTCGCTGTCGGTTGCCGGCCTGTTCGCATCTGCAATGGTCCGTAGATGGTCTCGAACGCTTACGCGAACAGTTGATCGATCACCCGGCCGTGCACGTCGGTGAGTCGGAAGTCGCGGCCCGAGTGCCGGAACGTGAGCTTCTTGTGGTCGAGGCCGAGCAGGTGCAGGATCGTGGCGTGCAGGTCGTGCACGTCGAGCGGATTCTCCACGGCGC
>JBIIOL010000015.1:0-16620 GCA_044336965.1 Pirellulales bacterium
AACCGCACGCGGAAGCCGAAAACCGACACAGCCAGCGTGCGACAGAGCACCCAGAGCAGGTCATACAGCCAGCGGCCGAATCCGGTATGGCCGCCGGTCGCGGCGGGATGCTCGGAATCGCTCATGGTCGCCCCCGCGTGCGACGGCATGCCTCGGCCATGTCGGCAAGTCGCTGCACCACCTCGTCTGCCGACAGCCCGTCGGTCTCCAGGAGCACCGCATCCTCGGCCTGCCGCAACGCGCCCACCGGTCGGGAGCAGTCGCCGTCATCCCGACGCGTTTGCGACTCGAGCACCGACTCGAGTGACGTCGGAAGGCCGCGGCGGACTTCCTCGCGGTGGCGTCGCTGGGCCCGTTCCTCGGGCGAGGCGGTGAGAAACACCTTCAACTCCGCCTGCGGAAAGACCACGGAGCCTTGATCGCGTCCCTCGGTGACGACATCGATCCCCTCCGCCATGCGGCGTTGGATTCGCTTCATCGCCTCGCGGACCGGAGGGGAATCGGCCACCGGCCGTGTCGCCGCCGTGATGCGTTCGGCGCGGATGTCGGCCGAGACATCGCGGCCGTCGACATTGACACGACCGTCGCGAAACTCGATCCGGATATCCTCGGCGAGTGCCGCGATGCGCGACGCATCGTCGAGCGGGATGCCACGATCGAGCGCCGTCAGGGCCACGGCCCGGTACATCGCACCCGTGTCCATGTAACACCAGCCGAGCCGGGCGGCCAGCGCCCGGGCTGCTGAACTCTTGCCGGCCCCGGCCGGCCCGTCGAGCGTGATGATCATTGGTGAAACTCCACTTCGAGGTGACGCCATTGATACCGATTGAGAAACAGGGTGATCACTCCTCCGTCGATGGTCACACCATCCGCTGCCGCCCCTGCAGCGGCGAGGCTCTTCCCGCCAGCGTCGCAGGGAACGGCCCGGGCCACCTTGCCAGCCAATTCCAGCCGCACCTCCCCCGCGCGGCCGGCCGATTCGAGCAGGCCTATCCGCGCCGCCACCAGTCGCTCACCCTCATGCCGCACCGGTCCGGCCGTGATCCGCACGTTGGGGGGCACCGCAGGCTGTGCCGCAGCCACCCGGAGCGATGCGGGCGATGCGTCGGCCAGCAGTGCGGCCGCGACATCCCAAGGGCGGTCGAGTCCGATCGCCACGGCCAGCCGGCATCCGGGATGCTCCTCGGACGTCGTCGTTGGCTCGATGGGAGTCTGGATCGGGAGGATCGAATCAAGCATGTGGGGGCTCGAGCGGAGGTGCCATGGGAGTCCGCCGGTGAGAATCGCGACCCGCCCATCACGATCGTCAGACCGGCCGATCTCGATGAACCAGGGCGCCGTGAATCGCCCCCGCTCGGTGGGGATCGCCTGCGTGTGCAGGCTTCGGCGGATGTCGACGTCCTCGTTTTCGTTCCAGGCGAAGCGACAGGCGGCATGCTGCTCGAAGAGCGGTGCCCGCAGGGGCTTGATGAGGCGAACCTTCACGTCGATCAACGCGAGCGGCAGCCCATCGACAAGTTCGATCCGCTGCGTGAATGATCCCATCTCGAGCCGTTGAGCGGTGAGCAGGCGACCGCGACTGACGATCGACTCGCCATGTCCTTCGGCTGCGGGCACACGCTCGATCGAGTCTGCCTGCATCTCCGAATAGACAGCACGCTCGGTCGCGTCTTCCCAGGCATGGCCTGGTGGCGGCGCCGGACGGGTCGAGCGAAACGCCAGGCGTTGCGACAGCCGGTTGCCCCGGTCTGACGGCCGCCGCACGGAGAGCAGACCACCGGTCTGGCGGTGCATCTGAATCCGTAGCGAGTCATGTTCGAGCACGAGGTCGTCGTCAGCCCGTCGGCGCGCGGTCAACAGCGTCGTGAAGACTCCGCCGAGACTGCCGCTCCGGCCCGCTGTTCTCGGCGACCGGGCGACGATGTGCGTGGATGGTTGGGCGAGGACATCGCGAAGCGGCTCACGCGCAGCTGCGAGCCGCCGGGCTTCGGTATGGGACTCGTCCATGCGCAGGGCCACGGGGTCTGGCCGACTGCCCGCCGAGGCGGTGGCGGCGGGCAATCCGACGGGAAAGGCATCCGGTTCGAAAGAGACCACCGTGCCTGCGCCGGCGGTGCGGCTGAACAGTTCGGGCGGCGTGACGAAAGTGCCCAGCGCGGTGCTGGCGGCGCCGATCCGCCGCAGGCAATCGAACCATGGGCTGGCGGTGCCGACGTGGTGGGCAAACTGGATCACGGCGGTGTGATCGTGATCCATGGCGTCACCGATCCGTTCCGGCAGGGACAGGATCGTCTGGGCTGAGCGGGCGTCGAGTGGAGGGCGGGCGATGCCGTCGATGCAGCCGCCGCCGCTGCCCTCCCAACGGATGCGGCTGCCGCCCGGATCAGGGAGAGGGGTGCCATCGAACAGCGTCCAGATGACGCCCGTGAAGCCCAGGCTGGTGAGCACTCCCGGAAGGAAAGCCGACGAGCCTCCTGTCTGGTGGGCATACGTGACAGGGGCCGTGCCCACGGCGTGCCGCCATGCCTCGAGGCCGCGCTCGAGTGACGCGAGCATCTCCTCGGGCGTGCACGCGTCGAGGGGCCGCGAGTCGTAGCGGCCGCCGGCCGGGGCGAGCGTGCCGTTGCCGCAGCGTTCACGCACGCGGGCCAACGCCGCGGCGTTGCGGTCCGCGAGCTTCTCGATGATGCCACCGGTGGCGATGAGCGTCATGGGCACCGGCGACTGCAGTTCCCGATCGAGCGAATCGCCGAGCGTTGATTCGGCCAGCAGAACGATGTCGATGAGCCAGACGTCGACCGGGTAGTAGTGCGCCCGCGTCGACTCCAGAAAGCCGTAGCACTCCTTCAGGGCCGCATGGGCGGCCTCGTCGTCGTCGCCAATCGCGGCTCTGGCCGCCGTCACGACGGCCTCGGCAAAGCCGGTGTCAGTCAATGCTGATGACGATCGCATCCGTTGCGCCAGCAGCTCGGACAGCAACGCGGCCAGGCCAAGCGCATACAGGTCGTCCGCGAGCCTTCCGCCCGGAAGCGGCTCCGCAGCCGTGCCATCGGCCGCCAGCGCGGCTGCCGCGGCAGCGACGATGTTCGCCTGACCGGTGACACCGCGAACCCAGCGCGATCCGCCCGTGCAGATCGCGTCGGCCTGCGTGGCGAACCGGTCGTCCCAGGCCGCGGGAACGATTCCCAGACTGGCGTGATCGGTTGGTGGCAGGTCGACGCTCGCCCAGCGGGGAGCATCGCCGACCGTGGCGATCAGCCAGGGATGCCAGGCCGCCGTCCACGCTGACAGCAGCCCATCGGCCTCCGCCTCGTCCAGCCACGTGGGAAAATCATGGAGCGAGTGGCAGGGAAGGTAGACGGTGATACGGTCGGGTTTCATGCCGACGAGTTTAGCGTGAAGCCGACCGCAGAAAGGCAAATATCTGGGGCGGCCAGAATGGCCCTGCTCGGCTGGTAAACAGCCCCGTTTGACACCCCGCGATTATCACTCATAAAGTGTTGGTAGAGAAGCGTTTCATTGGCTTCTTCATTCCGGTCGGTTCGCCTCCCAAGGATGTTCTGGTAACGGCCATGGCCAGCGGTTCTTACGTGTGGGGAATCGATGTCGGCAAATGCGCCCTCAAGGCGTTGCGGTGCCGCGTTTCTGCCGAGCCCCGCAAGCTCGAGGCCGTCACGTGCGAGTACATCGAATACCCGATGATTCTCACGCAGCCCGAGGCCGACCCGATCGAACTGGTCCAGTCGGCGCTCGAGCAGCTCATCAGCCGCCACGACCTCAAGGGCGATGCGGTGGCCGTCTCGGTGCCCGGCAATCTCGGCCTTTCGAAGTTCATCAAACTGCCGCCGATCGAGTCCAAGAAGATTCCCGACATCGTGAAATACGAGGCTCGGCAGCAGATTCCGTTTCCGCTCGAGCAGGTGGTCTGGCGCTGGCAACGGCTGGCCGGCGGGATGGAGGAGAGCGGGTTCGTACTCGACGCCGAGGTGGCGCTGTTCGCGATGAAACGTGAGCAGGTCTTCAAGGCCCTGGCTCCCCTCATCCAGGCGGGCATCCACGTCGACGTCCTGCAACTGGCCCCCATCGCCCTGGCCAACATGGCCATGTTCGACCAGCTACCCGATCCCACGACCATAGATCCCGACCAGCCGATTCCCTCCATCGCGTTGGTGTCGGTGGGCGTGGATTCCACGGATCTGGTTGTCACCAACGGACGACGGATCTGGCAGCGCAGCATTCCGTCGGGCGGAAGCAACTTCACCAAGGCGCTCGTGCAGGGGATGAAGCTCACGTTCTCCAGGGCGGAAAACCTGAAACGCAATGCCGTCAAGGCGGAGGATCCCAAGGCCGTCTTCAAGACGATGAAGCCGGTGTTCAACGAATTTGCCTCGGAACTGCAGCGATCGCTGAATTATTTCACGGGCACCGATCGGACGGCGACCATCGGCAAGGTGCTGCTGCTGGGCAACGCCACCAAGCTGCGCGGGTTGAGCGACTTCGTGGGCCAGCAGTTGCAGCTCGACGTTCAGCGGCTGGACAAGTTCAACTCCCTGGAGGGGGCTTCGGTATTGTCGAACCCGGCGTTCCGAGAGCATCAGCTTGCGTTCGGAACCGCCTACGGCCTTGCGTTGCAGGCGGCGAATGTCGCGGCGATCCGCACGAACCTGCTTCCCGACGAGATCGTCCGGGATCGCATCATCGAATCCAAGAAGCCATGGGCTGTAGGGGCGTTGGTCGGGCTGCTGGCTGCCGCGATGATCAACTTTTTCGGCATGTTCGCCGCTTGGACGGCCTATGCCCCTGATCTCTATGCAGGTGCCTTCGGCAAGGCCGACGCTGTCAAAAAGCAGTCGGCGGCGGCCACGGCTGCCATCGGCCAGGTGCGTGAGCGGCAGACATCCGCGATTGCGCAACAGCAATGGTTGGCGAAGGTGCAGAACCAGCGGTTCGAGGTGCTCGACATGATGCGTGCGGTGCAGACGCTGCTCCCGCGTGACGAAGCTGGGAAGGTTCCCGAAAATCCGGCCGATCGCAACGAGTTGCACATCGATCGAATGGACTGCCAGTATTTTCCCGATCTTGCCGAGTGGTTCGGGAGCCTCCAGCAGCAGTGGGCGGAAACCCACCCCGCTGAGGACGCGGCCGAGCAACCGGCTGCCGCGGCTGCCCCCGCCGAAGGTGATGGCGGCGCCGATGCGGCTGCCGCGCCGGCTGCGGAGTCAACCGACGCCGAGGGAGCCGAGGCGGATAAGAAGGCCAAGGCCGCCGGCCCCGTCGGTCCCGGCTGGGTCATCGAGTTGCGGGGGCATCATTTTCACAACGAACAGCGTCACAAGCCTTTGGAGGGCACCCAATTCCTGCGTTCCACGCTGGTCAAGAATCTGGCGAGCGACGATGCCAAGGTCGTCGTTTCGGCCGGTCCTTTGGCGGGTCAGGAGGTGAGCGTATCCTCGCTGGGCATCGGCTTTCCGGTCATCGTCGACTCATCCCCCATCAAATTGGTGAGGATCGCGGTGGCCAATCTGAGTGAAGGCAGTGGTCGACCCGCGATGCCGATGCCACTCCAGCCGGGGGGCGATCCCGGGCAGCCGCTTGAGCCGCAGGAACTGTTGCTCCATCGGTATGACTTCGTACTGCAATTCTGCTGGCAGCCGCACCCCGCCGGCCAGGCTCCCCCGCCCCCGCCCGCGGCTGCTCCTGCCGGCGGGGAATAGTTCGGCTCAGTTTCCCCACCACCCAGTCCCGCAAGCATCCACCCCCGACTCGAGCGTCACCGCCATGGCCAAGACTACCGCTTCGAGCACGGCTCGCCCCTTGGTGGCGATGCTTGCCAAGCACCACTTCTGGCTGCTGGCGCTGGTGGTGCCCCTGGTGTTGATGCCGTTGCTGCTCGTCGCCCGAGGTCAGTTGACCACGCAGATCGAGGCCGTTCGGGAACAGATCAAGGGGCACATCACGGCGTTGCAGAACGTCCGCCGCATTCCGCAGCACCCCAACAGTTCGTGGGCCAGTGACATCGACAACAGCACCATGCGAGTCAAGCGGGAAACATTTGCAGAATGGCGGAAGTTCTGGGACAGCCAGCAGGCGCTTCGTGTCTGGCCCGAGTCGTTGGGGGACGATTTCGTGAAGGCGACGGCGTCGTTGAAGCCGGACGGCAAGCTCGCTCCGCGGCTGCTTGAGCGATACCAAAACAACGTGCGTGGGCTGGTTCGGGAATTGCCCGCGCGACTGGGGGTGGAAGAATCCATGGGCGATGTCAGCGAGACGGGGCAGTTGCAGCCGAGCGCCCGCCCACAGCCGCCCATGCGACCGGACATGATGCGGCCGGGCATGGGACCTCCGGGCATGGGACCTCCGGGCATGGGACCTCCGGGCATGGGACCTCCGGGCATGGGACCTCCGGGCATGGGACCTGAGGTGTCGCCTTACGTCGCGACGTGGAATTCAGAGAACCAGCAGCGGATCTTCAAGTCCTTCAACTGGGACAAGAAGCCGTCTACCGCGAAGGTGCTGCTCGCCCAGGAAGAGTTGTGGGTCTATGGGTTGCTCTGTGACGCGGTGGCCCGAATCAACAAACCAGCCACGGGACCGCACAACGCGGCCATCGCCAGCATCGACGAACTCTACGTCGGTTATCCGGCGGCGGAGGACAACCCGGGAGGCTCCGGTGGCGGGCGTATCGCCCGCGTGGTCGCAAAGACGGCTGCCGACGCGATGGGTATGCCTCCGCCAGACATGATGGCATCCGGGGCACCCGGTTCGCCCATGGGACGTCCGCCCAATCCACGGTTCGCGGACATCCAACGGAGCGGTGCTGGGGGCCCCCCCATGCCGATGTCTGGGGAGGAAGGTGGGATGACAGCGGTGGATCCTGACGAACAGCTCCGCAACTGGGTGTACGTCGACTTCGCGGGGAAGCCACTGAGTGCCACGGACTTGGCGGCCGCGGTCGACAGCCAGATGGTCCACCTGATGCCGTTCGTCCTGCGCGTCGTGATCGATCAGCGTCAGATCGACGCTTTGCTCGTCGCGCTGGCGAACGCCGCAATTCCCATCGATGTCCGTCAGGTTCGGATCAACGCCCCGGTGTCGGGGCCGGCCGGAGCGTCATCCATGGCGGGCACGATGGATGGGGGCGTCGGCGTTCCGACCGGAGCTGGAAGGTTTTATGACGTGAATCTCGAACTTCGCGGCAGTGTCGGTCTGGCGACACCGCCGGACGAGAAAACCGTCGGCCTGGAACCTGGGCAGGGGGATGCGGCGGCTCCCGTTGAGGCTGGGGAGAAGGCTGCTCCAGCGCCAAGCGCAGCCCTATTGGGTAGGCCCACTCGCAGGAGAATCGCCTCATGAAAGCCCCGCGGGTCGCATTCAACAAGGATGCCCTGGCGACATTCGTGCTTCGGCACGGCGAGAAGGTGCTTGCGGCCATCGTCGGGCTGGCAGGTTGTGCGCTGGTATGGGGCGGCATATCAGCGCTCCGCAACATGAGGCCCACCTCGGAGCAGCAGCCTCAGGCGATCATCACCGATGCGGCGACGACGGCCGAGCACATCGAAGCAGTGAAGATCGCTCCGGACGACGAATTGACCAGCGAAAAGGGGCTGGCAGACACCGTTGCCCAATGGCTGTCACCGCAGATCGCCCCTGCGCCATCGCAGGCGGTGTTCAACAAACCGCTGTTCGCAGAACTCGCCCGGCGAAGCAGTCCCGACATCCTGCCCGTTGAAGACCTGCGGGCCGTGGTGGGTGTTGCCGTTATGGCAATCAAGCCCAAGCCGATCGGTGATCGTTCGGCACCGGAACGTCCGCTGAATCTCGATCCCAACAGCGGTGCGAAGCCGGGCAAGCCGCCGCGCGGCCCTGGTCGTGGTGCTCCCGCGCAGCCGTTGCAGCCCATGCAGCCGCCCGACATGGCGATGATGCCGCCCCAGCCCGACCCGAATGCGCCGCAGGGCAAGATCGTGCCATACGTGCTCGTCACCGGTCTGATTCCCATCGCCAAACAGCAGGAGGAGTATGAGCGTCGCTTCAGTACGGCGAGCTTTCGTGACGCGATGCTCGACACACCGAGTTGGAGCACTTACCGGCTCGAAAAGACAGAGGTGCTGCCGGGAACTGCCGAGAAGTGGACGCCGGTCGACCTCAAGGCCGTGAATCGTCGCTTCACGGTCGAGTGGGCGGGGGTCCAGCCCGAGTCTCTGTTGCAGCAGATCACGCTGCCAGCGGAGTTAGAAAGGCGGGATCCGCAGTCGCCGCTGCCGTTCTGCGTCCCCTTGCCGCAGCTTGGAGAGGGCTTCTGGGGCTTCAACGCTCTCCATCCATGGTTCATCGACTTCCTGGAACGTGATACTGCCGCGAGGAAGGCTCAGGCCGAGGAGGCGCTGGAGCAGGCCGCAGCGAACACGAGCGTCTTCGGTGGAACGGACGGAGCGACCCTTCCCGGTGGGTTCGTCCCTCCTGGAATGCCGATGGGGCCCGACGGCATGTCGATGATGCCGGGCGTCGAAGGGCAGATGGCGAAGGGGCCCGAATACCGACTGTTCAGGTTCATCGATCTGGCGGTCGTGCCGGGACGAACGTACCGCTACCGTGTGAAGGCGATGTGCTGGAACCCGAATCTGAACGTTCCGAGCCGTCACCTCGTCGATGCGGCGATTGCCAAGAAGACCACGCTGGAGTCGCCGGAAAGCAATGCCACAGCACCGGTGATCGTGCCCGACGGTGCCCGGTTGCTCGTGCAGCCGATGAAGAAGCAGGATCTCAAGCGACTGAAACCGGGCCTGGTCTCCACGCTGATCCTCGGCGAAAAACCGAATTCCGGCGCGTTCGCCCTGCGGTCGCTGTTGATGGAAGTGGGAGGCATCGCCAACGTCGATCCGTCACAGAACAAGAAAGGCGATCCCCGTTCGCGGGGTGATACGATTGCGACCGACCGAGTGCTCCTCGACGTGCGAGGCCGGCTCGAGGATCGCGCGGAGACCAGAACAGGCAAGCCAACACCACCGCCCGAGCCGCTCGAGATGATCTTCCTCCGGCCGGACGGCACCTTCGAAGTCGCCTCCTCGGCCGACTCGCAGGTGGACATCGACCGATACCTTCTCACGTTGCCGACTGACGATGCCGCCGCCGGTGGTGTCGGGCAGCCGCCTGTCCCCACTGATTCACCGTTCGGCAACCCCTTCGCACCAAAGAAATAGCTTCAGGGCCTCCGCCATGAGAATCCCCCACTCTGATCCGCGGCTGCGAACGTGCCTGTCCCGATGCGCACATGGCGTTGCGGTCCTCGTGACGGGAATGATGGTGAGCGTTGCTGCTGGAGTCTTCGCTCAGGACGAAGACGCCCGCTTTTCGAACTGGACGAAGGTGGAGTCTGCGACGGAGATGAAAAGCTATCGGGAGGCGATGCGTAGCGGCGGGGCCTTCGATGCAACGTCCCGGGGATTTCTCGAGGAGATCGCGCTGCCGCAGTTGGGGGTCGAGGCCAATCGAAGCTCGATCGAGCGAGTGCGGAAGAAAATCCGGGACCAGCTGCTCGTCGACATCGCCAATGAAAAAGCAGCGGAAGAGGCTGGCAAGACCTGCATGTCTTTCATGCAGGCGCTCGCTGGTAAGGAGGATGCGGATCCCGTGGTGCGGGTCAATGCGATGCTGCTGATCGGTGAGCTGCAAGGCGTGGACCGGAAGCCCTGGCCACCGGCCACAGCG
This sequence comes from Pirellulales bacterium, assembly GCA_044336965.1. GTDB lineage: Bacteria > Planctomycetota > Planctomycetia > Pirellulales > UBA1268 > CAMCQY01. Next base: position 9,709 of record JBIIOL010000015.1, read on the forward strand.
GTGCTCGCGCAGGCAGCGGCGAACACTGAGTTGCCGAAGGCCGTGCGGATCGCCGCGTGCGTGGGTCTCGCGAGGCACGTCGATGCGACGAAGGGCGTTGCTGAGGAGCAGAAACGGGTTGGATCGGCGGCGGTTCCCGCCATCATGGCGATCCTCAAGGAACCGTTGCCGCCGGCGGGGGCGATCGAGAACGACTGGATGGCATCGAGGTGCCTGACGATGCTCTCGTCGCTGGGGTCTCTGACGCCAGCGAACGCGGCTGAACTGGTGCGGATTCTGGGTGAGGATGGCCGTTCGATCAATGTTCGCGTACGGGCTGCGGCCGCGCTGGCAGCGGGCGCCAACCCGGAATCGCAGGTGGACAAGGCAGCTGTCATCAAAACCATCGGGGAGGTCGCTGTTCTGTCGCTGGATCGTGACGTGGCCGCCGCGGATAAGCTCATTCTTGATCGTCAATATGCTGGTGCGACAGGGCAGCCTGGTGGTGGGCCACCGGGGATGATGCCACCGGGGATGATGCCACCGGGGATGATGCCACCGGGGATGGAGGGAGATCCATCCCTCCAGCCAGCTGTTCCTCAAATGATTCCGCGGGAGGTCTGCCGACGGGCTGCGTGGCGTTTGGCGGTGCTCGCCGACGCCATTCTCTCGGACGATTCGAAGCGTGGTATTGCGCTGCTGGGTGGCGATGCACCACCGGCAGGAGTTGAGCTGTCCCAGATGCTGCGGGGAGTGGCGATGGAACTGGATGCCATTCCCGACGAGGCGACGATGCGACAGGCCCTGGTCAGCCTGAAGCCGCAACCGCCCGTGGTCCCCGCTGCTGAAGATGCGTCGGCTCAGGAAACGCCGCCTGCCACGAAACAGCCTGCCGCAAAAGAGGCTCCTGCCGCTTCCGCGAAGTGATCTGCTAACGCTTGATCAGGTCGCGGACGGTGCCGCCCGACGGAATCATCGGCAGGACGTGCTCCTGATAGGGGACCTGGACGTCGAGCAGGGCAGGTCCCGGTGCATCGATCAGCCGCTTGAGCGCCGCCTCGAGGTCACCTCGCTCCACGATCGTTTCGGCCTGCCAGCCAAATCCCTTTGCAATGCCGACAAAGTCCGGATATCGGGAGTCGGGCGAGATGCCGTTGCCGTGTCCGGATGCCTCGGGATTCCCGACCGGGCCGAGATAGGTGTGGGCGCGGTTGCCCTTGAAGAACCGATCCTCCCACTGCACCACCATGCCGAGGTGCTGATTGTTGAGGAGCAGCACCTTGACGCCGATGTTTTCACAGTGGCAGGTGGCCAACTCCTGGATGTTCATCAGGATGCTGCCGTCACCATCGATGTCGACCACGAGCGACTCCGGATGCGCGACCTTGGCGCCCATCGCCGCAGGCAGGCCGAATCCCATCGTTCCCAGGCCGCTGGAGGAGAGCCATGTCCTGGGCCGACGGAACTTGTAGAACTGGGCCGACCACATCTGGTGCTGACCGACGCCAACCGTGATGATCGTGTCCCGCTCGGCCGTGAGCCGCGAGAGTTCGGCGATGGCGTGTTGCGGCAGGATGCCGGGGAAGGAACGGTCGTAGGAAAACGGATCCTCCCGCTTCCACTCGTCGATCTGGGCACACCAGCCCTCGAGCGGGGCCGCGGGCGGCTCCACGATGGCGTTCAGCATCGCGAGCGACTCCCTCACGTCGGCCACGATCGGCACGTGGACGAGTTTGTTCTTGTTGATCTCGGAGGGATCGATGTCGATGTGCACGATGAAGCCGTGCTGGGCGAATTCCGAGACCTTGCCCGTCACGCGGTCGTCGAACCGCACGCCCACCGCAATCAACAGATCGGCCTGATCGACGGCCTGATTGGCATACACGCTGCCATGCATGCCGAGCATGTCCATGCTCAGCGGGTCGTCGCCCGGAAACGCTCCCAGGCCCATGAGCGTCATCGTGACAGGGATGCCGGTCCGCTTCACGAGTTCGCGGAGTTCGGCGGAAGCGTCAGCCGCGATCACGCCGCCGCCAGCATAAATCACGGGCCGCTTGGCCCGCTTGATGGCGGCGGCAACCTGGGCGATCTGTTCGGCGTGTGGCTTCCGCACCTCGGGGTGATAGCCCGGGAGATTCATCGGGGCATCGTAGTCGGGCACGATCTGCGCGAGTTGGACGTTCTTCGGCAGATCGACCAGCACGGGGCCCGGTCGGCCCGTGGTAGCGATATGGAATGCCTCCCGCATGACGCGGGCGATGTCGTTGGCGTCGGTCACCAGATAGTGATGCTTCGTGATCCCGCGGCAGACCTCGACGATCGGCGTCTCCTGGAAGGCATCGGTGCCGATCACGCTGGTGCCCACCTGGCCGGTGAGTGCGACCATCGGAACGCTGTCCATCTTCGCGTCGGCGATCGCCGTGACGAGGTTCAACGCGCCCGGTCCGCTCGTCGCCATGCAGACCCCCGGCTTGCCGGTTGTCCTCGCGTAGCCCTGCGCCGCGAAGCCGCCGCCCTGCTCGTGCCTTGGCAGGATGGTCCGCAGCCGATCCGCGGCGCGGGTGAGCGCCTGGTGCAGCGGCATGCTGGCGCCACCCGGATAGGCAAAGATCACGTCCACACCGTTGCGGATCAGCGACTCGACGACCACGTCGGCACCGCTGACGAAGGCTTCGGAAGCACGGGTTCGGGAGACGGTGGCCATGGGGTGGACTCCTCTGGTGCGGGGCTGGGCCGGTCCGGCGACGGCCGGACGGCTACCCTCAAAAATACACGATAAATGGCCTGTCGCGTCAGGGGCCATTTTTTCGAGGAATTTGCCGATTACGGTGTCTATGAGGGGGACCGGTCGGGGCTGGCCACGCCCCGTCGCCGGACGTTCGCTTCGGGCATCCTGCCCTCCGCTCACTCGATGCTGACTGCGCTTCGGCATCCTGCCTGCGACGACCAATCCGCGGCGGATCGGTGCCCGAGCAACGCCGGCTCTCAGGACGTGGCCAGCCCCGCCCTCACTTCCATTACACTGTTCGGCGTGTCTGATTCCACGGTTTCAGGGCAGGACGGGCGATTGCTCGGCCTCGCCAACACGCTCGAAACACACAATGGGTTCGCCGAGGTAGTCGCCAGTCTCCGGGCGGGGCATGGCGGCACGATCGGCGGAACCTGGGGGTCGGCGTCTGCGCTGACGGCCGCGGCCCTCGCTCGGGCATTGGTCGAAGAGACCGAAGCCGCTGGCCTGCTCGTCGTGGTGCTGCCCCACGCTGCCGACGCCGAATTTTTCCTCGACGACCTTGCGTTGTTCACGACGGCCCCCGTCGCTCTCCTGCCGGCGCTGGAAGGCACTGGTGAGGCGATGGCGGCCGGAGATCCCACCGCCGCGGAACGTCTCTCCGTGGTCAAGCAACTGATCGGTCCGCCAGCTGAACGGCCGCAGATCATCGTGACCACCATCCAGGCGCTGCTGTCCCCGCTCGCCGATCCACGGGAGATCGAGGCGAGCACCCGACGGCTCGTCGTGGGAGGCAGGCTCGATCCGGCAGAACTCGCCGACTGGCTCGTGGCACGGGGCTGGGAGCCGGCCGACGCGATCGAGTTGCCGGGCACGTTCGCCCGGCGCGGTGGCATTCTCGACCTCTTCGCCATCGACTGGGGCCGTCCCGTGCGCGTGGAGTTGTACGGGGATGAGATCGAGTCGCTGCGCACGTTTGATACCGTCAGCCAGCGGAGCGTCGACGCGGTCGACGCCGTCGATCTCACGGCGCTGGCGCGGGACGGATCGGGAATCGGCGAACCTGCGGCACGGCGCACTCAGCTGGCCGACATCGTGCCCGTCGGTTCGTGGTGGGCCCTGGTCGAGCCAGGCGAGATCGCCGAGGAGGCAGGCCGAGCCTACCAACGGCTGGCCGACGCCAGCGATGATGCGGGCATATCCGCCGGGCTTTCCGATCCGCAGGAGGTGTTTTCCAAGGTCTACCGATTTCCCTCGGTGACACTCTCCGCCGTCGCGCCGACGAGCCTGGAATCGACGGCCCTGCTGGCCGTCGAGAGCGTGGAGCGGTTCACCGGCGTACTCGACCGGGTTCGTGAGGAGTTGGAAACGGTCGGCAAGGACCAGGAGGTGTGGGTCGTCGCGCCTACCGAGGCCGAGGAACAGCGGCTCAGAGAACTGCTGGGCGAGTGCGCGCCAGCGCGATCGGGACGGTTGCACTTTGCGAGGGGGCACCTCTTTGGCGGCTTTCGGCTGGTGCCCGAGAAGGTGGTGCTGATTTCCAGCGCCGAACTCTTTCGCCGCGAGGACGTGGCGACATCGCGGCCCACGAAGCAGCGGCTGTCGCGGGCGATCGATACGTTCCTCGATCTCCACGAGGGGGATTATGTCGTGCACGTCGCCCACGGCATCGGCCGCTATAAGGGGCTCAAACTGCTCGAAAAGCATGGCCGCACGGAGGAGTTTCTCGAGATCGAGTTCGCGGAGAGCACGCGGGTCTACGTGCCGGCATCCTGCATCGAACTGGTGCAGAAATACGTGGGAGGCACCAAGCTCGCCCCCAAGCTCGCGAAGGTGGGAGGCGGCCTCTGGGAGCGGCAGAAGGCTGCGGTCGAGCGGGCCGTCGCCGACATGGCCGCCGACATGATCCAACTGCAGGCCCGGCGGGAGAGCCGCCCCGGCGTGGCCTTGCCGCCCGACACGCCCTGGCAGCGGAGCTTCGAGGACTCGTTTCCTTTCGACGAGACGCCAGACCAGCTCACGGCCATCGAGGCGATCCGCGCCGACCTCGAGCGGCCGCAGCCGATGGACCGATTGCTCTGCGGAGACGTCGGCTTCGGCAAGACGGAGCTGGCAATGCGGGCGGCCTTCAAGGCGGCCGACGCGGGGGCCCAGGTGGCCGTGCTCGTACCGACGACGGTGCTGGCCGAGCAGCATCGCCGCACGTTCACGGCCAGGTTTTCCGAATTCCCCTTCACGATCAGGGCGCTGTCGCGGCTCACTGGCACGAAGGAGGAGCGTGAGACACTGGAGGGCCTCGCGCGGGGCACCGTCGACATCGTCATCGGCACGCATCGTCTCGCGCAGGCCGACATCCACTTCGCCAATCTGGGACTCGTGGTCGTCGACGAGGAGCAGCGATTCGGCGTGGACGTGAAGGAGAAACTCAAGGCGCTGCGGGCGAGCGTGGACGTGCTGACCATGACCGCCACGCCGATCCCGCGCACGCTCCACATGGCGATGCTCGGCATCCGCGACATCTCCAACCTGACCACGCCCCCCTCCAATCGCATCGCGGTCGAGACACGCGTGGCCCGCTGGGACGAGCGGCTCATTCGCACGGCGATCGACCGGGAGCTTGCGAGGGGCGGGCAGGTGTTCTTCGTACACAACCGAATCCACGATATCCACAAGGTGCAGCATCGGCTCTCCCAGATCGTGCCCGAGGCGACGATCGTCATCGCCCACGGCCGGCTTTCCGAATCGGAACTGGAGGAGGTCATGCTCGCGTTCGTCGCCGGGCGGGCCGACATCCTGCTGGCCACCACGATCATTGAAAGCGGCCTCGACATTCCGCGGGCGAACACGATCTTTATCGACGAGGCCGACACCTACGGTCTGGCGGACCTGCATCAGCTGCGCGGTCGCGTCGGCCGGTCTCACCACCGCGCCTACTGCCACCTGCTCGTCGACGAGGCTGCCACGCTCACGAGCACTGCGGCCAAGCGACTGCGGGCGATCCAGGAGTTTTCCAGCATGGGCGCCGGTTTCTCGCTGGCGATGCGAGATCTCGAGATCCGCGGTGCGGGCAACCTGCTCGGCACGCAGCAGAGTGGCCACATCGCCACCGTGGGTTACGAGCTCTACTGCCGGCTGCTCGAGCAGGCCGTCCGCGGGCTCAAGGCGATGCCCCCTGCCGAGCTGCCGCCGGTGACCATCGACCTGCCGGGTGCCGCCTGGTTGCCACGCGACTTCATCCCCGACTTTCGTGCGAAGATCGATGTCTACCGCCGGCTGTCGCGGGTGACGGGCGAAGGCCAGGTCGACGATCTGGCGGCGGAACTGGTCGACAGGTTCGGTCCCCTGCCAGTGGAGGTGAGCAGGATGCTGGACTTCGCCAGGGTGCGGGTCGCCGCCGCTGCCCATGGCATCGATTCGATCACCCGGCAGCCGGGCATGCTCATGATCGGCCACCACGACCCGCAGGCCATCCAACGGCTGCGGGTGGCCTGGCAGGCTGGGGGGAAGACGCTGCGCATCGTAGGTGAAAAAAGCGCCGTGGTACCGTTAGACCAGCGGGTTTGTGACGATCCCGACAGGCTTTTGGCGGCCGTCAGGACGCTCTTGCGACCCGCTCGCGGGCGTCCCTATAGTCCCCGGCCCGCATCGGCAAAGCCGCGCACGTAGCCGACCGCTGATCGGCGGGCCTAGGACGTTTCCGACCGAGACCGTGATGTTCAATCCCGGCAGACACATTCATGTCCGCAGCACCCTTGCGTGGGGATGCTGCGCGGTCGTCATGGTGGCAGCCGGTGCCGCGTCGGCCCAAAGCCCGTCTCAGCCGTCTGACGACGTGGCTTCGGTCAACGGTGCGCCGCCGGCCACCTCGGCTCCCGCCACCCGCAGTATGGTCGGTCCTGGGCAGATGCCCCATGTCCCCAAGGCGCTGTCGCGGCCCGAGGGCTGGCCCGGCGGCAAGGGAGACGGCAAGGGCGGTTCGGACAACCACGTGCTGTCGAGCATCCTCCCCAATCCCGGCGGCCCGCTTGAAGCGGTTGCGTCCCCGGCCGACAGCGCCGACGCGAAAACGGTGGGGAAGTCGGGCGTTATCCAGGCTGGCTTCGAGGAGACGCTGCCGTCCGGCAGTCCCGCCTCGGTGCCGCTAGCCGGCCTGCAGTCGCTGGACAACGCCCGGGTGATCGCCCGGGTCGGCCCGGAGGTCGTGC
>JBIIOL010000283.1:0-5083 GCA_044336965.1 Pirellulales bacterium
CCCATGAAGAACGGCTTCGTGATCGACACAGCGTGCTGCGGGTGCTCGTTCTCGAAAAAGTTGGCTTCCAGCCCCCCCCCACCGTCCGCCGGAAAATTCTCGCGGTACGTCTTGTTGAAGAACGCCGCCGTGTCCTTCGCCGACTCGCCGCTGCCCATCTTGAACGTGCCGGCTGGGATGAGCACCAGCTCCAATCTCATCCCGCCGCCAAGGTCTGACACATGCCTCTTGGGCAGTTCCTGCGGCTCGCAGAGGGCGGTGCCCGCCATGGTCAATAACACGACGGCCGCGACGGCGATGTTTTTCATCACGTCTTTTCGCTTGGCTTCTATGGCCCAGCGATGCCATCAGCGGAAGAAAACAGGAGCGGAGGGCATGGGATTCGAACCCACAACCCATTGCTGGGCATCTGATTTCGAGTCAGACCGCTGGCCAATTCGCTTACCCTCCGAATTGCACCTTTAATGTAGGCCGCACTCCCGCGGCGCTCAAGTTCGCAGCCGCTTTGTGCGGCCAACAGCCACGCCGGGCGGCTGCCAGGGCTCGATCCGGGGGCCACTTGCAACGCTTCTGACGGAAAGGCGCACCGTGACGGCAAGGCACCTCCGTGACGGCCACGCCCCCCCCCCACACCCGTCCTTGAGCCGCCGCGACAGCCTGCCGATTTCCCTCTATGGCACGAGGGCTGCCGAACGCCTTGGCCGGCCGTTCGCCCCCCGTCAGGAGTGCATCGACAATGGCTAAAGACACATGGCGGATCGTCACCCGCGGCACGGACGGCGAACTCATCATCCGCGACTTCGACTCGCCCGAACAGATTCTCAAGACACACCTCCAGGTGGGCACGGACGACTGCAGCACCGACCTCGCCCTGAGGGGGGCCCCCATCTTCCGGTCGCTCGTCGGCCCGATGCCAGAGGGCCGCAACGTCGTCCGCTACGAGTCGCCCGAAGTGTTTGAACACCTCACCAAGGAATGGGCCGTGCCCAAGGCGCCGCGGAAGCGGATCCGCAAGACGGCCGCCGCCCGTCAGGCCGAGGCCGTCGCTGACACCACACCACCGGAATCGACCGATGGCAGCGCCAGCTGAAACCATCTTCTCCCGGATCATCCGCCGCGAGATCCCGGCCCGCATCGAGCACGAAGACGACCTCTGCCTCGCCTTTCACGACGTGGCACCGCAGGCCCCCGTCCACCTGCTCGTGATTCCAAAGCATCCGATTCCCTCGCTCACCGATGTGACCGCAGCCGACGAGCCATTGCTCGGCCACCTCGTGGGCGTGGCCGCGTCGCTGGCGCGGAAACTCGGACTCGACGACGGCTACCGCCTCGTCGTGAACAGTGGCCGTGACGGCGGACAGACTGTGAATCATCTCCACGTCCACCTGCTCGGCGGACGCTCCCTCGGCTGGCCCCCGGGCTGATTCTCGCCCCTACTGCCACCAGCGGCGGACGCGGTCGAACACGCTGCCCGATCGCTCGGCCGGCGACGTGGGCGTCTGCGTCGGGCCCGCCGGTGCCCGGAGGCTGTCCTGACGCAGGGCCGCCACGGCGTCGTCGGAGACAAACGCGGCGAGGAACCTCGGCCAATACGTGTCGAGCTCGATCAGGCATGAGCCCAGATCGTCCGCAGCCAGCCGCTGCTCCATCACTGACAGCCGTCGCGACAACTGCACCCGCTGCGATTCGTCGAACGCCAGGTCGAACACCCGCACGCCATCGATCTCGACGTTGCCCGGTCCCAGCAGGTCGAACCGCACCCGCAACGACTCGAGGCCGTGAGCCGGCAGGTCATCGACTTGCAGCACGAACTGCGACCAGCCGCTGGTGAGCGGCTTGCCGCCCGCCAGCCCCCCCACCGGCGCAAAGCGGTAATACTCGCGGCCATCCTGCATGCCCTCGAGCGCCAGTCGCAGCGGCGGCTGCGGATCACTCTCGGGAATCCGCAGCCACACAGCCACACTCACCCGGCCGGTGGCTGGCGGCGGAAAAGGATTGCTTCGCATCGTGGAAAGGCCATTGACCGACGAGAAGCAGATGGCTCGACCAGCCGCACCATTGGTACCTGCCACGAACTTCACCATGCCGCGACTGGCCTCGACGAGTTCCCAGCCGCCCACGCCACCCGCAGCCGCTCGTTCGGCCGCGGCGGAGTCGCCGGCCCCGGCGAGTTCGAACCCAGGATTGTCGAGCACATCAAGCGGCCGCGGCGTCTCGAGCACGGCACGGCGACGGACGAGGTCGGTCAGCTGCGCCGCGATCGAACGCCGCACCTCCTCGTCGTATTCCACCCGCGCCCCCTGCACCGCCACGCCGCCGTCGAGCACGAGCGTGCGAACCTCCCAAGGCTGCAAGGGCACGGCCGCGCCACCAGTCGGGTCGAGTGGCAATCGCGTGCCGTCGACGGCGTCGACCACGGCCGACGGAGAGCCTGCGAGCGCGAGCCCGGCGCGACACGGTGACGGCCCTGCGTTGGCGATGCTCACCACCGTCAGCCCCCGATCGCGCCGGGTGCGAACCACCAGCGGCGCGGGCAGCGGTTCGGCCAGTTCCAGCCCACCACCGGGGATCGCCGCAAAGGCCTGCAGGCCGCGGCCGAACGCCGGCTCGACGCGGCCAAACAGCAGCCCCATGTCGAACACCACCTCGACATCCGACGCCACGAGCGATTCCGCGAGCGATCGGCAACGCGCCACGCCCTGGGACAATGCGTGAATTGGCATCGCCGCGACGGGAGCCGCCGCGCCTCCGAATGGCCCATGCGGCACGACGTGATCGATAGACATCGGACGTGGATGTTCGACCATGACCACCCCACGGCGGGCCGCAGAAGCCACTCCGCGGGCAAGGCCCAGCGAGCGGTTCGCGTTGTCCACGATGCAGCGGTCGAGGAGCGCATCGGCCGCGGCATGCACGTGCGGCGAGACGAACACGATCCGTCGATCCGCGGTGATCCGCCCGGGATCGAGGCCGATTTCCCTGAGCAGATCGGCGTCGGCCGACTGCGGCGACAGCGACGGTCGAAAGCGGGCCGTGAGTTCCCCCTCGGCAAAGAGTGTCGTCGGCACCACATGCAGGCTCGCGGCCCGGCGATGTTCCACCAGCACGTCGGCCAATCGCGAGTGGAAGCGGGCTATGACCGCAGCCCGCCACTCCAGCCACTGCTCCCGCAGCGGCCCCTCCACGAGCGACGCCCGCCGTGCAAAGCGTTCGCCGCCCGTCGCCGGCTCCTGGCCCTGGCCCGGGCCGCCGACTTCCGCGAGGAACCGCGAGAAGGTGGCGTCGTCGAGGCCGAAGGGGATGCCCGGCAGGTGCATCCAGCCATCATGCGGCAGCACAATCGCCAGGCCGTCGACGGCCTCGGCGTCGCGCAGCCGCTCCGCCAGTTCCCGCACGACATCTTCCACGGCCTGCTGCACCCGTGGATCGAGCACATTGTAGTGGCAGCCACGGCCACCATCGGTCTGCTTTGGTTTCCCATCCCGACCCACGCTGGCGATGCCCGCAGCGTCGGCACCGCCATTGGCAAGGATCGTCTCGAGCGCCGGCAACGGCGCATCGAACGACACCGCCGGCACGAGCCGCAGGGCCTCGCGGGCATGGATGCGACAGAGCATGCCGAGCAGATCCTTGCGAACGGGATCGAGGCCCGCGTCGGACGTTACGCCGCTGTCCCACCGCGGAGCGCCCCGCGTCAGCCGCGACGGCCAGATGGCCGCTCCCTCGCCGTAGACGACCACCATCGACCCCGCGATCCTCTGGGCCGCGAGCCATTCAGAGGCGTGAGATGCTCCAGAGAGAAATGTCTTCCAGTCGGCGAACGGCCGGCCCGAGCCGCTGGCAGCCCGCTCCATCGCACCAAACTGAGAGAAGTCGGGGGACGGCAGGTAGGCATGCACACGCCGCCCACCGTCGGCAGCCGTGGCGGTGAGACTGCGGGCTGCGGCCTCCACAGGCCGGGCTGGCGGACGCAGCGGCCCTGCCGACACCCTCACCCGCCCGAAGACCGCCGCACCGCGGGGCGACGGGTTGGCGATCAGGATCAGCGGCTGCCGGGTGGTCGGCCAGAAGACGAAGGCATGATGGCCGAGTCCGGCCGCCCTCCCCGCCGGACTGGCCATGTCGCCGGCAGCCGTGGGCGGAATCACCTCGAATCCACCGCTGGAGCGGACCTCGACCGCCGTGCCCGCCGCATCGGCCTCCAGCACGCCCAGGCCGACGACCGCCCGTTGGTCGGTTGGATACTCAACCTCCACCAGATGCGGCATCCCAGGCTGCGCTCCGGCGATCACGATCCCCTCCCACGCAGGCTCGTCGGCTGATCGTGCCGGCGGCAGCCGCAGCATCGGCCCGAGCGGATGCACCTCGACGGTCGAATGGCCCGACGCCAGCAGACCGCTCAACTTGGGCACGATCGACGAGACGGAGGGCAGCGACACCGACGGCATTTTGGGCATCGGCACGTTGGGCAGCGACACGTTTGGAATGGGCACGTTGGGCATCGGCACATGGGGCATGCTCACGCTTGGCAACGACATCGATGGCATCGGCATGGCCGGCATCGGCACATACGACTTGCCGACGCCCGGCAGCCGCCGCAGACGCTCATGGAGCCGCGGGCTGCCCGGATCGAGTTCGTAGATCACTTTCCAATCGGCGGCAGACGCGGCTGTCGAGGGAGCGACATCGGCGATCGTCACCACCTGCACCGTCCGTGAGGCCAGGGGCCGTGACCACCGCATGCCTCCCCGTTCGACCGCCTCCAGTTCGATGTCACAGGCGGCTTCGCGTGCCGGAAGGGGCACATCGAAATGCACCCGCTCATACGCCTGGAGCCGCGACTCGGCCGTCGTGCCGCCGGCTTCGGCAAGAAGAAGCGACTGGACGGCCAGTTGCTCCGACTCACCTGCTGCCTTCAGCCGCATCCGCAGTTCGACAGCCCCTGCCCCGGGCGACCGCCTGGGCAGGAGCGGATCGACCGCCATGCGAACGATCTCCGCTGGACGAAACACCGTCGACCCAGCGACGAATTCCACACGCAGCCCATCACCAGGGGTGGCCTTCAGCGTGAGCCGATTGCCGT
>JBIIOL010000284.1:0-5077 GCA_044336965.1 Pirellulales bacterium
AAGTCGCGGATGCCGTTCGCCGACCTCGCCAAGTTCGAGCAGAATCCCAGCGTGCAGAACTTCGCGAACACCCTCACCGTCGAGGACATGGTTCGCTACGTGCAGAGCAAGCTGGCTGCCTGAATTCTTCTGCCGTCACGCCTCCAGGAACACGGCCTCGCTGCCGGCCTCCCCACCCATGCGCTGGTTTTGGATCGACAGATTCGAAGAGTTCGTGCGGGCGCGTCACGCCACTGCCGTCAAGAATGTGTCTCTCGCCGAGGAGCACATGCACGACCACTTTCCCGGGGCGGCGCTGATGCCGAACTCGCTGATCGTGGAGGGCATGGCGCAGACCGCCGGCCTGCTCGTGGCTGAGGCGATCGAATACAATCGCCGTGTCGTGCTGGCGAAGGTGGCCCAGGCCGAGTTTCAGTTCGATGCCGTGCCGGGCGATACGATCCGGTTTCGAGCCGAGATTCTCGACCTGAAGCCGACCGGGTCGCTGACGAAGGTGACCAGCACGGTGGGCGACAAGGTGCAGGGGCAGGCGGAATTGTTCTTCGCGCATCTCGAGCCGGGTGAAGGGGTGCCGAAGCTGTTCGAGCCCCACGAGCTGCTACGGTGGCTCGACCAGATGCATATTTATGATGTCGGACGCGACGAAGCGGGCAAGCCGCTCGTGCGGCCAGAGTGGTGATCCCGATAGAATCCAGTGGCGAGCGGAGGGCGGTGATGGTGGCCGGCAGGCGCAGAGTGGTGATTACGGGCATGGGCTGCGTCACGCCGCTGGGCCTGGGCGTGGAACCACTCTGGAAGAACCTGATGGCGGGCGCGTCAGCCGTGGGCATGACGACGGTGTTTGACGCCTCGCGATTCCCGACCAAGATCTCCGCCGAGGTCCGCAATTGGGACATCAGCGACGAGGGGCAGGACGCCGCCCGCTGGCGATTCTGCGGGCGGCACACGAAATTCGCGGCGGGTGCCGCGCTGCAGGCGATGAAGGATGCCGGCCTGCCGCACGGCCTGCCGGCTGATCCGGCACGGCTGGGTGTCTACCTTGGCAGCGGCGAAGGGCAGCAGGACTTCGACTCCTTCACCCGCATGATGAACGCGGCGATCACGGGCGACGTGCTCGACGTGGCGAAGTTCACGAAGGAGGGGCTTGAAACGCTCCACCCGCTCGCGGAGGTGGAGCAGGAGCCGAACATGCCCGCCGGACACCTTGCCGGGCTGTTCGACGCGCAGGGGCCCAACCTGAACTGCCTCACAGCCTGTGCCGCTTCGAGCCAGGCGATTGGCGAGGCTGCCGAGATCGTCCGCCGCGGCGAAGCCGACGTGATGCTCTCCGGCGGCACGCACAGCATGATCCATCCCTTCGGTGTCACCGGGTTCAACCTGCTCACGGCCCTGTCCACTCGCAACGACGAACCCGCCCGGGCGAGTCGGCCGTTCGACAACGAGCGTGACGGATTCGTGCTCGGCGAGGGCGCGGCCATGGTGGTGCTGGAGGAACTCGAGCACGCGAAGCGGCGCGGCGCCCGCATTCATGGCGAACTGATCGGCTACGGCTCGACTGCCGACGCGTACCGGATCACCGACACGCATCCCGAGGGCCGAGGCGCGTCGTCGTGCATCCGCCTCGCACTCGCCGACGCAGGGCTGGGCGTGCATGACATCGACTACATCAATGCCCACGGCACGAGCACGAGCGTGAATGATCGCGTCGAGACGCTCGCGATCAAGACCGTCTTCGGCGACCATGCCTACAAGATCCCGGTCTCCAGCACGAAGAGCATGATGGGGCATCTGATCGCGGCCGCGGGTGCCACGGAACTGATCGTCTGCTTGCTGGCGATCCGGGACGGCATGCTGCCGCCCACGATCAACTACGAAAATCCCGATCCTGATTGCGATCTGGATTACGTGCCGAACAAGGCCCGCGCGGGGAAGTGCGATCGAGCGCTCTCCAACAGCTTCGGCTTCGGCGGCCAGAACATCTCGCTGATCGTCGGCCGCTATAACGGCTGACAGAGCAGCTTCTGCCGTGTCATCGTGGGGGCGTTTTTCAACCTGCCCGGAGTTGATGAGACCGGTGCTGGCTGGCCGCATTGGTTCGCCGGCTGCGGCATGCTCGTCGCCGGCGGATTCTGCTACAGGAGGCTCGTGGACAACGGCGAATCGTTCGTGAGTCGCAGAATTCACCGTCTCCTGCGCGTGCCTCCGACCGGCTCCTCAGCATCCGGAGATTGGCGTGCCTCTCTGTCTATGCCGGCATAGTGGATGAACAATGCGTGGCCGGCCGAATCTCGTTCTGCGAGGTCGCCCATCTTGCCTGCCTTCACGCCCGCAGGGTTTTTTCAACTGGTGCGGCCGGCACGACCGATACCGTTGGTGATCGCGGTGGAGTCCGGCAGCGGTGTGCCGTCGGCCCTCCCCGCCCCCCGGGAACCCTCGCTCATGAAACGCTCCGCCAGTTTCGCCCTGTTGATCGCCGTGTTCGGCATGTCCAGCGGCTGTTCGATCATCGATCGCCTCTTCCTCGCCAACTTCGACGGTCCCTATGCCCATCAGGCCCGGCATGCCGGCGGCGCTTGCCAGGACGGCGCTTGCCAGGACGGCGCGTGCGAGCATGGTGGCTGTCAGGATGGTGCCTGCCAGGGCGGTGTCTGCCCGACGGGCGGCTGCAAGGAAGGGGCATGCCAGGGTGGAGACTGCGAAGACGGAGCCTGCCACAAGCGGCACGTCGGCCGCTACGGCGGCCTTGCCAAGCATCACCTCAGTCCGGAGGAAGAGGCCGCCCTCGGAGCCTCCGATTACGGGGCAACCGGCCCCGCCGGCCCGCCCACCGGTGCCGTCGCCTATCCGTACTACACGACCCGTGGCCCCCGCGACTTCCTCGCTAAGTGCCCGCCGTCGATCGGCCCATGAGCAGGGCCAGATTTCTCCGCGCGATGGTTTGCCGATAGGCTTTTGGGCCTGATCGGCTTCCTTCGTTTTTCATTCCCCATCGGAGTCCGCCGCATGGCCGCGTCCCAGGAGTCTTCCGCCCGTACGAGCGGCCTCACTGCTTCCGGAAAGCTGTCGATGACGGGCTGGCTCGTCTGCGCCATCGCGGCGATCGGTTTCGCGTTTGACATCTACGAACTGCTGATGCTGCCGCTGGTGATCAAGCCGGCGCTCGCGGCGCTGGGAGGTGTGACGGCCGCAGGCGTGCCCCTGCTCGTGCCAGGATCACCCGAATACACGAAGTGGGCCAGAGCGATGTTCTTCGTGCCCGCGATCGCCGGCGGCGTCTTCGGCCTGCTGGGCGGCTACCTCACCGACCTGCTCGGGCGGCGGCGGGTGCTCACTTTCAGTATCCTGCTCTATGCGTTTGCGGCGCTGGCAGCAGGCTTCGCCACGTCGCTGCCCCAGTTGCTCTTCTTCCGCTGCCTCGTGTTCATCGGCGTGTGCGTGGAATTCGTGGCCGCGGTGGCCTGGCTCGCCGAGCTGTTTCCCGACCCGCGGCAGCGGGAGAGCGCGCTCGGCTGGACGCAGGCGTTCTCGTCGCTCGGCGGCCTGCTCGTGGGTGTGGCCAACATCCTCGCGGCGAAGTTCGCGCTGGCACTGCCCGCGATCCACGGCGACCACGAGGCCTGGCGGTACACGCTCATCTCCGGCGTCCTCCCCGCCCTGCCGCTCATCCTCATCCGTCCGTTCCTGCCCGAGAGCCCCGTGTGGGCCCAGAAGAAGGCTGCGGGCACGCTCAAGCGACCCAGCATCCGTGAGCTGTTCAGTCCCGCGCTCGTCCAAGCCACGGTAGTGACCACGCTGGTCTTCGCCGCGAGCTACGGCATCGCCTTTGGGGCCATCCAGCAGCTGCCCCAGATCCTCGGCGGGCCGAAGGGGCACGCCGCGATTCTCGCCACGGCGAAGGAAGCGCAGGAGGAGGCGATCGCCGCGGCGAAGGCGAAGGGGGAAACCGTGGCTCCCGGGCGGCTCAAGAGCATCGCCGGGAACGCCACCGACGAGGCCGTAGCTGGCGTCACGATCTACCAGGAAATCGGTGGCTTGGTGGGCCGTGTGCTGCTGGCGTTTGCGGCGCTGCGGATCGCCAGCCGCAGGCTCCTGCTGCGGCTCTTCCAGCTGCCGGCGCTCCTGCTTGTGCCGGCGCTCTTCTGGTGGATCTCCACGCAGCTGCCCAACGCTGGTTCGCTGCCTCTGATCAAGGCTGGCATTTTCGTAGCCGGCCTGTTCACCGTGTCGCAGTTCAGCTTCTGGGGCAACTACATCCCGCTCGTGTTCCCCACGCATCTCCGCGGCACGGGCGAGAGCTTCGCAGCGAACATTGGCGGTCGCGTGCTCGGCACGGCTGCCGCCTGGCTCACGCTCACGCTCTCGGCCGCGACGCCGCCCGATCCGGTGCGGATCGCGCTGGTTGGCGCGGGCGTTGCGGGAGCCTACGCCCTGGTGGGCGCGATCCTCACGCACTGGCTTCCCGAGCCTGAGTCGGGCGTGGAGCATTAGCGTGAGAGTCGACGACGCGTCGCGAAAGACTGGCCATCACTCCACGCTCGTGCGCGGGGCGCGGGGCGCGTCGTCGGGCAGCGTGGGCACGCTCCAGATCGTGTAGAGCCCGACGGCCACGGCGGCCAGTGCGATGTATCGCAGCCACCACGGCAGGCTGTTGAGCAGCAGGCTGCAGCCGACGACGGCAGCCACCATCAGGATGGCGCGTCGCTTCATCGTTTGCCTGATGCCGTGGTAGTGCTGCCAGTCATCGAGCGTGGGACCAAACCACTTCGAGCGATGCAGCCAGGCATGAATGCGGGGCGAGCCGCGGTAGAAGCACCAGCTGGCCAGCAGCAGGAAGGGGGTCGTCGGAACGAGGGGGAGCACAGCCCCCACCACGGCAAGACCCACGCAGATCCAGCCCCCGGCGACGTAGAGAAAGCTCCGGATCGGATCGGTGGTTGGGCGGAGGTCCATGCGTGCTGCATCCGGCAGTCTGGGCGGTCGTGCTGCGGGGATTCTACCACGTCTGTTTTTTCCGTATGATCTCGTCCGACGGATCTGGGGCCGACCTGCGGCTCCCACCAGTCCAGACCTTCCCGCC
>JBIIOL010000285.1:0-5059 GCA_044336965.1 Pirellulales bacterium
GTGGAGGGCATGCGCGACCTGCGGACAGCCTTCCGCGACCTGTCGACCCGGCCGCTTTCCCCCGCGGAACAGTCCAAGCTCGACGACTTCTACGCCACAGATTTCCTGCCGAAACTCGGCCGGGTCCTCGATGTGCGGCCGGAACCCACGCAGTACATGCCCGCCGGCGTCGCCGGCCGCGTGCTCCAGTACCGCGCGATCGTCGCCAATCCCCATCCGTATGGCGAGAAGCAGGAATTGGCGGAGCTTCCCGGGGACGACTCCGCCTACGCCCGCGTCCACGCCGAGTTCCATCCCCACTTCGCCCGCACGGTGCGGATCTTCGGCTTCGAAGACCTGATGCTCGTCGACGTCGACACGCTTGAGATCGTCTACTCCTACCAGAAGACCACGGAGCTGGGCACGAGCCTCGAAGACGGGCCCTACGCGGGCACGAAGCTGGCCGCCAAGGTTCGGGAGATGCGCGGCGACAAGGACCGCGACGATTACCGTGTGGTCGACTTCGAACGCTACCGACCCAGCCTCGGCCGGCCGATGGGATTTGTGATCAGCCCGATCTTCGACGGCGCCCGAATGATAGGTATTCTCGCGCTGCAGTTCCCCATCGACACCATCAACAAGGCTCTGACCAACGGCTACGACTGGCGGGCCGAGGGCCTCGGCGACACGGGCGAGTGCTACCTCGTGGGCCCAGACGACACCCTCCGCAGTCGCGCCCGGGGCATGCACGAGCATCCGCAGGAGTTCCTCGCCGAGCTGCGATCCGCCGGCGTCTCGGCAGGCGTCATCGAGCAGGTTGAGCGGCAGGGCTCCGGCATGTGCGTGTTGCCGGTGGGCAACGCAGCCGTCGAAGAGGCGCTCCGCGGCCGCTCGGGGCTGATGGCGGTTCGCGACTACCGCGGCGTGCCGGTCTACAGCGCCTACGGTCCCGTCGAACTCGGCTCGCTGCGTTGGGCGCTCATGACCGAGATCGACGTCGCGGAAGCCGACGCCCCGATCCGGCGATTCGGCTCGAAAGTCTTCGGTGTGGCCAGCGGACTCGCGTTGGCATCGTCGCTCGTAGCCCTGCTCTTCGCTCATCTGCTCACACGACCGCTCTCCGCCCTCGCCGACGCCGCCCGCCGGCTCGGTGCGGGAGAAACCGACGTCTCGGTGCCGGTGGGCTCGCGGGACGAGTTTGGCCAGCTCGGCACCGTGTTCAACGATATGGCGGCCAACATCCGCCGCCAGAAGCAGGAACTCGAGTCGCAAATGCGGCGCAACGAGGACCTGCTGCACAGCATCCTGCCCGCCTCGGCCGTCGAGCAGCGACGGGCTGGGGACGAGCGGGCCAGCCGGGAGTTCGCCGACGTGTCGGTGATGTGTGCCGAACTCGTCGGCCTTGAAGAGTTGTCCGCCCGCATCGGCGAGACGAAGGCGATGGCGGCGGTCGGCGACCTCGTGGCAGCGATCGACGAGGCCGCGGACTCAGCCGGTGTCGAGAAAGTGCGGGCCATCGGCGGCTCCTACCTTGCAGTCTGCGGCCTGTCGGTCGCCAGGCCCGACCACGCGCGGCGGATCGTCACGTTCGCCAGGGAGGTCGAGCGGATCGTCCGCGCGTTCGCCCGCGACCAGCATGCCGACCTGCGGGCCGCCATCGGCATCAACTGCGGCCCCGTCGTCGGCGGCGTGATGGGGCGGACGAAGTTCCTCTACGACCTCTGGGGCGACACCGTCGTCGTGGCCCGGCGACTGGCCGAGTCGGGCGATGCCGCGATCCACGTCACCGCGCGGGTCCGCGAGCGGGCCGGCGACGTGGGCGAGTTCCGCGGGCCGCAGCCGGTCGTCGTCGAGGGGCGGCCGCCGATCGAGACCTGGAGCCTCGTGTAGGAACCCGCCATGAACTGGCTTCACGACGTGGAGATCGTCCGACAGGTGCCCAGCTTCGGTCCGGCCTTGACGCTGGCGCTGGGATTCCCCTTTGTGATTCTTGCGCTTACCGAGGCCATCGCCGCCGGCGAGCGGCGCGGCTGGCCCCTCACCCGCACGCTGCGCGCAGTGCGGGCGCTCGTGATGCCGAGCCTCGCGGCCTACCTGTTCGCGACCGCCGTGCTCGGCATGCCGGCCGAGAGCACCGCCGTGCGGATCGTCGAAACACTGCTCTGGATGTCGGTGCTCGTGATGGCGTCCCGCGGTCTCAACGATTTGTTCTTCGGGCTGGCGACGCACGACTCCTGGCGCGAGCGGATGCCGACGCTTTTCCGCGACCTCGCCCGCGCGGCGCTCGTCGCGGTGGGCTGCCTCGTCGTCTATGCCAAGGTCTGGGGCCAGGATGTCGGCGGCGCCTTGACCGCCCTGGGCGTGGGTTCGGTGGTGATCGGCCTGGCGCTTCAGGAACCACTCGGCAATTTGGTCTCCGGGCTGATGCTGCTCTTCGAGAGGCCGCTGCAGGTGGGCGACTGGGTGACCGCTGGCGGCGTCACCGGCAAGGTCACCGGCATCAATTGGCGGAGCGTCCACATCGAGACGCCCACCCGCGAACTGCATGTCGTGCCGAACGTCTCGCTCTACAAGTCGGAGTTCAGCAACCTCTCGCTGCCCACGCCGGTGCGCACCGACTCGTTCGAGCTTGGGCTCAGTTACGACAATCCACCCGACGAGGCAAAGGCGATCCTGCTCGACCTGCTCGCCTCAACGCCGGGTGTGCTCGCCGATCCGCCCCCGCTCGTCCGCACCGTCGGCTACGCCGACTGGTCGATCACCTACCGGCTCGTCTTCTCGGTGGCGAGGCAGGAGAGCCTCGCCACTATCCGCGACCGGGTGATGACGCGGATCTGGTACGTCGTGCGTCGTGAGGGACTGCACATCCCCTATCCGATCCAGATGGAGTTTACGCCGGGTGAGAACCCGAGCCCGCCGGCGCCAAACGCAGACACGCTCCTTGCCGCGCACCAGCGGTTTCGTCCTGGGATTCCCGCGGCGCAGGCAGCAGCGCCCGTGGTGCTCGAGTACGCCGTCGGTGAGACTGTGCATTCCGCCCGTCGTCGGTTTGCTGGCTTCGGCCTCGTGATCTCTGGTCAGGCGGCACTGATGGCGGGCGGCAAATCGGGCGAGCCGGTGAGGATCGGCACGATCGGTCCGGGCGAGTGCCTGGGTGACCAGCTCACAGTTGGCTCGGCGCGTGACGACATCGACATCGTCGCCGACCGCGGCCTGCGGATCGTCTCGCTCGACCCGGCTGCCGTCGGCGACCTGCTCGACCGCTCGCCGACGCTGGCCGCCGAGATCGGCGACGCCCTCGAGTCCCGTCGTCAGGCGGCTCGCGCAGTGGCGCAGGCGATCTGACCGGAATCCCCCCGAGGCCTGCCTGTCGGCCGGCACGTTGATCACGGCCCTGCATGGCTAACAGCTCGGCTGGTACCAAGTTGGGGGCAGCGTCAAGGCTGATCGCATTCATCACCGAACCTGGCACCATCCGGAAGTTCGGGAACGACTGCGCCATCTCGCCCATTTCTGGCGGCGTCACAATCCGCGAGCTAAAGTTTAAAATTATGGATTCTGTCGCCGACACCTGCTCTGGGCAGCGACGCCTGGCTGCCTTGATGGCCTTTTTTGCAACGAGGAACCAATGCCACCGCTCCTGCAATCCATCCTGTTCGGCCGTCATCGGCGGATGACGGATGGAAGCCGGAGACGCGGCCGCCGTTCGGCAGGTGGTCACCCGGGCAGCCAACCGCTCATCGAGGGCCTCGAGTCGCGGGCCATGCTTGCGGCCGACGACATCCTCGTCGGCTTGGTGGGCAATCGGGTCATGCTCACGCTCGACTCGGCGGGTACGGCGATCACGAACCTCGCCACCACGTACGACGCACCAGCAGCCAGGCTGACGATCACCGCCGCGACGGCGGGCTCGCTTGCCATGGCCGCTCCGGTCAACGGCATCTCCATCGATGCCGCAGCCGACACGATCACGGTGGACCTCAAGAAGATCACAAGGTTCGCAGGCCTCTCGATCGTGGGAGGAGCGAACACGGATTCGGTCAGGATCGGGCCCGGCGGTGTGAATCTCGCTGCCATCGGCCGAGGGGCGGCCGCGCAGGGCTTCTTCATCGACACCGGCGCGGGGGTGGACGACAGCGTCACCATCGCCGGTCAGATCGTGGCGAAGGGAGCGGGCGCCGTAAGCCTTGCGACGAAGGGCGAGGGCGTGGCTCAAGGGATTCTGCTGGCGTCCAACGTGGTGACAGCCAGCGGTTCTCAGTCGTTCGGCGGCGGCGTGACGCTGCTCAACAGCGTGGCCCTTCGGGCCGGTGGCGACATCTCCTTCTCGTCCACGATTGACGGGTTCGGCAGGCTGGGGCTTTCCGCTGGACGGGCGATCACGATGACGGGTGACGTTGGCAGTTCGCTGCCCCTGCAGGGCATCACGCTGGCAAAAGCCAGCCGCGTGCTCGTCGGCGGAGGGCTCGTGCTGGACGGAGCGGGCACCGTCGCCGGCGCGAGCGGTTTCGTGATCGGGGCCAACGTCCACAACGTCGTCTTCTCTCCGCTTTCCGACGCCCGCACGATCAGCGGATTCGGGGGTGCCGGCATCCACTTCGCCGGCGGATCGACTGGCTCCCGGATCAGGGGCGTGACGAGCGTGGGCAATGGCGTGGGGCTGCTGGTCGGCCCCGGCGGCTATTGGGGCAGCGTCGTCTCCGGCAGCTCTTTCAGCGGCAATGTCGGCAATGGCGTGTCGCTCCAGAATGCGCGGGGCCTCACGATCGGCGGTCGGACCTCGGGCGCCGGCAACACGATCGCCTCCAACGGCGGATTCGGTGTTGCGGCAACGGGGCCATTCGCAGGGTCGTTCGTGGTAGGGAGCGAAATCGGCGACAACGCGCTCGGCCAGGTCGAGAACTACCTTGCGAGCACCCTCTCGGGCAACCTGCTCATCCAGAACACCACGGGTCTCCTGCTTGAACTGAACGACGTGGGGCGGGCCGCCTATCGGGCACAGAAGGCCCGGAGCTATTCCTTCGACGTCGGGGTCGAGGCATTCGTGGTGTCGGCCCGTTCGACCGGGTGGCTCGACACC
>JBIIOL010000286.1:0-5050 GCA_044336965.1 Pirellulales bacterium
TGTTCGACGCCGCCAACCTGATCGTGCAGGGCTTTTCCACGGCCCAGGTGTATGCCCAGTGGGAGGCGATGAAGCCGGGCCTTGGCTGGGTGCACATCAAGGACTACCGCAAGGTGTCGGGCAAGGTTCGCGGCAAGCACGTCGACGAGCACATGCTCGACAACTTCGTGCCGGCCGATCGCGGGGCGGGTGGCCACGAACGGATCCTCGCCGACCTCAAGACCATGCTCCCCTCGCTCTCCAAGAAGCTGGAACGCCGCGGTATCCCGGGCGTGTTCCTCGATCTGGAGCCTCACGTGCGTGGCGGCGGCCAGTTTGGCGGCACGAGTGGCCCCGATGGCATGGGGATCGCGCTGCGTTCGCTCTGCCGGGTGCTCGACACGGCCAAGGTCGCCTACCACCTCCGGGACTTCGACGACCTCCTCGCGGCCCGCGGGCTTGCTTGACCATTGCCTGACGATTGCAAGAAACCGTGCATGAGTCGGTTTTTCAAACCACAAGAGACCCCTCTTGAGCACCACGACCGAGCCGGGCAGCTATTTCGTCGCCAACTACCCGCCCTTCTCGCGGTGGACCGAGGCCGCCGTGCCGCAGGTGCTCGCCGCCTTCGACGCCGCGCCGCACGGTGAACGGCCTGCGGTGCCGTTGGGCCTCTACCTCCACATTCCGTTCTGCCGGAAGCGGTGCAAGTTCTGCTACTTCCGCGTCTACACCGACGTCGCTGCCGCCGACGTGGAGCGGTATTCCGTGGCGCTCGCCCGCGAGGCCGCACTCGCCGCCGCGAGGCCCGCGGTCCACGGCCGGCCGCTCCGCTACGTCTACTTCGGTGGTGGCACACCGTCGTTTCTCAGCGTGAAGCAGTTGGAGCGGCTGGTCGCCGGAGTGCACGAGAGCTTCGGGTGGCAGAACGCCGAGGAGGTGACGTTCGAGTGCGAGCCGGGCACGCTCTCCGAGCCGAAGGTGGCGGCGCTCAAGGCACTTGGCATGACGCGGATTTCGCTCGGTGTCGAGAACTTCAGCGATGACGTGCTCGAGGCCAACGGCCGGGCCCACCTCTCCGCCGAGATTCTCCGGTCCTGGGACTGGATCAAGGCCGCCGACTTTCCCAACACCAACGTCGACCTCATCGCGGGCATGGTGGGCGAGACGGTTGAGTCGTGGCAACGCACCGTCGACAAGACGCTGGCGCTCGAGCCCGACAGCATCACGATCTACCAGATGGAACTGCCCCTCAATACGGTGTTCGTGCGTGACGCCCGTGACGGCGGCGAACAGACGCCGGTGGCTGACTGGCCGACGAAACGGGCGTGGGTCGATTGGGCGTTCGATCGCTGCCTGAAACGTGGCTACTCGATTTCGAGTGGCTATACGCTTGTCCGTGATCCCGCCCGTGTGCACTTCCACTACCGCGACATGCTCTGGGAGGGAAGCGACCTGGTGGCGCTCGGTGTGGCGAGCTTCGGGCACCTCTCCGGCGTGCATTACCAGAACGCGACCCACTGGGACGACTACCTGGCTGCGGTCGAGGCGGGGCGGCTGCCGATCCACCGTGGGCTCGCGCCCACCCCGCGGGAACTGCTCATTCGGGAACTGGTACTCGGACTGAAGCGGGGCCGGCTCGATGCGGGCAGACTGTCCAGGAAATTCGGGGTCGACCCGCTGGCGGAATGGGCGGACCAGTGGCGGTCGCTCGAGGCGGAGGGGTATCTCGAGCGAACCGCCGACGGGCCCGTGCTGTCCCGCCGCGGACTCTTGCAGGTCGACTCGCTTCTGCCCCGGTTTTTCGATGCGTGAGCAGGCCGCCGGGCCGCTGTGGGTTACGGTTCGCGCCGGGGTGCGGTTTCTCCCTCTAGGCAAAGGCGTTCGGGCATGCCAGATGGCACCCGTTCGGGCTCAAATCTCCTAAGAGGCACTTCGTGTACGAAGCATCGGCGGCCGTGAAATCAGTGGCTCAGGGCCGCGACCCCATGCCGAGAGCGGAACGCTCCGGGCCGCCAACGGCTGCGGTCCTACGGTGCCCAGAGTCGAAAGCCGTCCGGGAGCGTTTGCGGGCGATGGCAGTCGATCTGGTCTCGCCATGGCGATCGGCCGGCGTGCCGGCCGCGGCGAGAACCGCAGCCGGGCTGCGCGGATGTGCGGAAACCCTCGTGAAGCGGGCCGCGGCCAGCCCGGAGCACGTGGGCTGGACAATGGTCACCATCGTGTCGGAATTCTGGCGGGACCGTCTGGCCGCCGCGGCTTCCGGCCGCCGGCTGCTGTTGTTGCCCGATTGCCCGGCGGCGAGTCCCGCTTCGGATGACGCGGCCGCCTCGGTTCCACGGGTCTGCGGGCCGAGCTGCGGCATCGCCACGATCTGGTCGGCGGCGCGGGACTGCGGCTGGGTTGTCGAACCGGTGGGCAGAGCGGTCGCTGGCATCGGGTCGCTGCTCACCGGTCAATATGACGGCGTCCTCGGCATCGCCCGATTGAACGACCTGGAAAAGGCGTTCGCCATGCTGCCCGCATTCTCTCTGCCCGTGGCGGCGGTGCCATTTGATCCCCCGTCCGACCACGACCGCGGCGGCTGCGCCGAGTCGCTGGCCACCGCAGCGATCGATGTCGAGTGGGTGCTGGGGCTCGTGGGGGTCGCTGGTGGCGGGTCTACTCCGGTGGGCGACTACCTGCCTCTGCTCCGTGAGGCAGCGGAGATGTTTGCGTCGAAAAATCTGGTGACGCTGCAGGAGCGGTTGTCGCTAGGTCCCGTTTTTGGGCCCGGTTTTGGTACAGGGCTCGGGGGGGCCGGCCAGCGGCCCGTGACACTCGGCGGCGTCACGCCCCTCGATGCGACGGCCTGCATGGCGACCGATTTTCTCGCCCGGGGAGGCAAGTTTCTCAGGCCCTTCATCTGCCTGGCGGCGTATGACGCCCTGCGGATCGATCTCGGGGCCGTTGGGCGTGATACGAATCGAGACTCGGCGAAGGCAGCCTCCGTCGCCATCGAAATTTTTCACAAGGCTTCGCTCGTCCACGACGACATCGAGGATCAGGACCTGATGCGGTACGGGCGGCCGACACTGCACGTCGACCACGGCGTTCCTGCCGCCATCAACGCCGGTGACTATCTGCTCGGGCTCGGCTATCGGATCGTCTCGGCATTGCGCGACGTTGATGCTGCGACCCTCCGCGACCTGGTGGCGATACTTGCCGACGCGCATGTGCGGTTGGCGCAGGGTCAGGGGGCCGAGTTGTGGTGGCGGGATGGTGGCGACAAGCGGCTCACTCCGGGTGAGGCGCTGACGATCTACGGTCTGAAGACATCACCGGCGTTCGAGGCAGCGGTTGCCATGGGGATTCGATTGGCGGGAATCCAGCCTGTCGAGGCCGGGGATATCGGGGCTTACTCGTTGCACGTCGGCAACGGCTTTCAGGTGCTCAACGATCTCAAGGATTGGAGTGGCGACCTCGAAAACAACCGGCGGGCAGCCGGCGATCTCCTCGGTGGCCGCCCTACTGTGATGTGGGCACTGGCGCTCGAACGCCTGGCCGCAGAAGACGCTGACATGCTGCAGCAGCATGCCCGGGCTGCGGCTCGCCCCGATGCCGACGAGGCGACCGTCATCGCGGCGGTCGCCGAGGTGAGGAGGCTCTACACCAAGGCGGGAGTGTTCGAGCGAGCGGCGGACATCGTGGCCGAGCAGCGGGCTCTCGCGGCGGCTGCGGCCGCGACCTGCCGCTGGCGGCGGCTGCGTGATGTGCTGGAATTCCTGCTCGATCTTGCCGTGCCCGAACTCGCTGCCACGCAGTTTTCCGCCTGACGCTTGCGGGCGGCCCTGTTTCAAGCTGACAATCTGCGGTGCGCGCGAGCGCTCCCGAGTCACGCTGTTTCCGGGGTCGCCGACGGCGAAGTGGCATGAAAAGCGAGTCCGATTCCCTTGATCCCGTAACGCGGGCGGCGACGCTCGTGCGGTTGTTTTGCGCCCCTGACGCGTTCGGAGAAGTTCGCAGTGTCGTGCCGGGGCAGGTTCCGGAGCCTGCCAGGGCGTTGTTGGATCACCGCAGCCACATGACCGTCGCGATGGAGCGGTTTCACGGCTGCGATGTGCGGCTGCGGGTCGTAGCGCAGACGGACGGTGGACGCGAGCAAGAGCCCAATGAGGGCTGGTACGCCCGGGAAATCCTGCTCGAGACGCCGGCTGGCGAGATTGTCCAGCATGGGATCGTGCGGATCGATCTGGCCCAGCTGGACGGTTCCACGGCACGGATGATCCGCGAGGGCCGTCGGCCCCTGGGCCGCATCCTCATCGAAGCCGGGATGCTCCGTGACGTGCACGGAGTGAAGCTGCTCGAGGTGCTGCCGGGCAGCCACCTTCGCGAACTCCTCCGGCTGGAAGACCATGCGGCACCGCTTTACGGCCGCGTCGCCGAGATAGAGCTCGACGGAAGGCCCGCTGTGGAATTACTGGAAATCGTCGTGCCGGCCGCGTAGCCGTCGGCATGTGCCGGATCCTGGCTCGCCGCGCCGACCTGCCAAAGAAAATTTCTGGTCACTTCGGGGGCACTGCCCAAGTTCTTGCGCACAAGCCGTTTGCGTCAAATGCGTCGATCTTGACTCAATGCGCAAGATGCCGCTAGAGTTGAGGGCGTGGCAAGGATGGTAAACTTGGAGGCCGCAGAGGGAACGGAATTCCTTTCGCTGCCTTCCGCTCCCCACGCCTTCCACGTGCAGTGCACGTTTTCAGGCCTGAACAAAGGACGCTAGGCGTCCTGCCCAGTTCAGGGGCTGGGGATGGTATTGCGAAATGCGACGGATTGCGGGCGTTACGGCAACTAGGAAGCCTAGGGGCTTAGGGCTGACTCTCGGGATGAGTAAAGCTTCTAATCTCCGTTTTGACTAGCTGTACCACGGCTAGGGAGAGGGTGGTAAAGCAGATGCAGAAGACTGTGTACACGACTGGCGAGGCCGCCAAGATTTGCAAGGTGAGTCAGCAGACGATCATTCGCTGCTTCGACTCCGGACAGCTGAAGGGATTCCGGGTTCCGGGCAGCCGGTTCCGCCGGATTCCGCGCGATC
>JBIIOL010000287.1:0-5035 GCA_044336965.1 Pirellulales bacterium
ACGGTACAGGTGAACCCGTGGTGCTTCGCGAGGATCTTCGCCAACTGGGTAAGCCCCTCCTCGCTGCGGTATTCCTCGTCGCCGCTGACGAGCACGACCTGCTTCCCCTTCCCCGAGCCCTCGCCCCCTTCCACGACGAGCCACGGATCGGCGGCTTGGGCGGGGACACAAGCCAGCACGGTGAGGAGGACGACCGTGCGCCATGTGGAAAAGACCATGTGGAAGGCTCCTGAACTGTGAAAAAAGAAGGGAAATAATTCGACGATAGCCGTTCCCGAGTGTATTACAGATGGACGAAAAATCCGCTTTCTCCCCCTCCATCGACCGCCCCCCATGGCAGAATTCCCTCGCTTCTCTCGCAACCCACGCTCCCCGGGCATGCCTGCCGGTGGTCCTCCCCTGAAGTGGCTGGTCGCTGCGGCGGCGTTGTTTCTGGTGCTCTCGGGACTGGCCCGAGGGGTTTATACGGTCGGCCCCGAGAGCGTGGGCGTGATCCAGCGGTTTGGCCGGTTCGTCGGCACGGTCGGGCCGGGTCTGCGGTTCAAGCTGCCCTTCGGGATCGACACGGTCACGATCCTGCCGGTGAAACGGCAGCTCAAGATGGAATTCGGCTTCGGATCACCTGGCGGCAGCAATCCCGACCAGACCGCCTCCGCGTCTGACCAGAAGCGGGAGAGCGACATGGTGACAGGTGACCTGAACGCCGCCCACGTCGAGTGGGTCGTGCAGTACGAGATCAGCGATCCTGAGCAGTTTCTCTTCAACCACCGGGAGCCGGGCCCCACGCTCCGCGATCTCGCCGAGAGCGTGATGCGGGAGGTGGTGGGCGACCGCACGGTGGACGAGGTGCTGACGGTCGGCCGGCAGGGGATCGAGAACGACGCGATCGCAAAGCTCACATCGCTCGTGCACGAACTCGGCATGGGCCTCCGCGTGCAGCAGGTGCAGCTCAAGAACGTGCACCCGCCCGAAGCCGTCCAGCGGTCGTTCGAAGAGGTCAACCGCGCCCAGCAGGAGCGCGAGCAGATGATCAACCAGGCCAACGGCGAATACAACAAGGTCGTGCCACGGGCCAGCGGCGAGGCCGAGAAGAAGCTCAGCGAGGCGGAGGGATTTGCGCTCAAGCGGGTGAACGAGGCCGAGGGCGACGTGACCCGCTTCAAGGCCCTGCTCCAGCAGTACGAAAAGTCACCTGATGTCACCCGCCAGCGGCTCTACCTCGAAACCATCTCCGAGGTGCTGCCCCAACTCGGCGGCAAGGTGATCCTCGACGCCGATGCGAAGCAGTTCTTGCCGCTGATGAACCTCCGGCAGCTGGATCCCGCCAAGCCGTAAGCACCGCCCACACTCCCGCCAAAGAAATCATGAACAACCTCCCGATCAACCACCCGCTTCTTCAACTTGTCCGGCAGTTTGCCGACACCCTCTTCTCGCCGGCGGGTGGACTGCTCGCCGTGCTCGCCGCTGTGTTCCTGCTCGGCTGCGCCTACTCGGTCGATCAGGCCGAACAGGTCGTGATCACGCAGTTTGGCCGACCGGTCGGGCAGCCGATCAACGCGGCCACACCGGGCGCGGGCCTGCACTTCAAGCTGCCGTTCGTGCAGACCGCCAACCGGTTCGACAAGCGGATCCTCGAGTGGGACGGGCCGCCGAACGAGATGACGACCCGCGACAAGCTCTACGTCGTGGTCGACACCTTCGCACGCTGGCGGATCGCCGACCCGCTGAAATACTTCGAGAGCCTGCGGGATGAACGCAGCGCCCTGTCGCGGCTCGATGACATCATCGGCAGCGAGACCCGCAACGTCGTCGCCCGCCACGACCTGATCGAGGTGGTGCGTTCCGACAAGGCCCGGCAGCCGGAACAGGATGCGGCGCTTGCCGATTCGGGCACCGCCGTGGGCACGCTGCCGCCGATCGAGTTTGGACGCAAGGAGCTTGAGCGGGAGATCCTGGCGGCCGCGCAGCCCAAGGTAGGTCTCTGGGGCATCGAACTGCTCGATGTCCGCGTCAAACGGCTCAACTACAAGGCTGGCGTGATCGAGAAGATCTACGACCGCATGATCTCCGAACGCATGCAGATCGCGGAGCGGTTCCGCTCCGAGGGCGCCGGCGAGGCGGCCAAAATCGAGGGTAAAAAGGACAAGGATCTGAGCAGGATCCAGTCGGAGGCCTACCGCAGGGTGCAGGAGATCAAGGGCGCGGCCGACGCGAAGGCCTCCGAGATCTATGCGACCGCCTACACGGCCAGCCCCAAGGCTGCCGATTTCTACGCATTCGTGAAAACGCTCGACACCTACAAGGCGACGCTCGGCCGCGACAGCACGCTCATCCTCACAACCGACAGCGACCTCTTCAGGCTGCTGAAACGAGTTGACGGCCGCGGCAACCCTGCCGTAGCACCCCCTGCCCAGCCCGCTTCGGCCGGAGACACCACGCGATGAAACCGAGCAACTGCTGGGCGACTGCCATCCTGATTGCCTGCCTGACCACCGTGGCGGCCCCCGCGGCCATGGCCCAGAACTCCGCCGCAAAACCCGGCAGCGGGGGTGGCAAACCGACCGGGAGAAAGGTCAATCCACTCGAGGTCAAGCGGCTCGATGCCAGGCTGGACGAGGTTCGCGAGTCGTTCCTGCGCGACACGAGCAACCTCATCCTGTCGTATGAAAATCTCGGCCAGTATGACAGTGCGAAGGCGTTGCTCGAGTCGCTCCAGAAACTCGATCCGCGCAACGAGCCGATCAGAGCGAAGCTCAACGAACTCAACGCCAAGATCATCGAAATGAATGAATTCGACGCCGAGATCGACATGGACAAGTCATGGCAGCCGATCGGCGTGGTGGCGAAGGACCGCATGCTGCGGATTCGCGCAACCGGTGATTACACCCTGATGATCTCGCCGACATCGGTGGGGCCCGAAGGCCTGCCGACCGCCGATCCTGCCGAGGATCTCGTGGCCAACGTGCCGCTCGGTGCGGTCATGGGCGTGATCACGCCGGCCGGCTCGGCAGGGGTCAACCAAAACGAGAAAGCTCCGCGGCCATTTGCCGTGGGGGCCAGCTTCGAAAAGCCAGCCGACCGGGACGGCATTCTCCACCTCAAGGTGAACGTGCCTCCGGGCACGAGGTGCACCGGCAAACTGCGGGTGAAGGTGAGCGGCGCCGACCGGCAGTCGCCCTGACGTGGCTCTTCGCGTGCCTCGTGAAAGACTGCCGCCAGCAGGGCCATGCCCGTGAAAGCCGCGACGCCGCGCAAACAGCCGAAGTCCCGCTGGCTTGTCTACCTGCTGCGGTGCCGTGACGGCTCCCTTTACACCGGCATCACGAACGACCTGCCGAAGCGGCTCAAAACCCATGCGGCTGGGAAGGCTTCGCGTTACACCCGCAGCAGGCTCCCGTTGAAGCTGGCCTACACGGAGCCGCAGCGGTCGAAATCCCACGCGCTCAAACGGGAGGCGGCGATCAAAAAACTTTCCCGACGGCAGAAGGACCAGTTGATCGGCGTGACGCCGACACCGTGATCGCCATACGATTGGGTATGCTGTCTGGCTATGATATGGACACGTGCCCTGCTGTGGCTTTTGTCGTGCCTCGTCGCCAGCGTTACCTTGGCGGACGAGACGCCCTTGCCGGCGGACAGTCTCGCGGTGCGAGCGGCCAATGGCAGCACCATTCCCTTTGCCGATCTGCTCGGCCCCGACGGCCGGGCCGTCTGCTTTGCGTTCCTCCATCCCGCCTGCCCGCTCGCGCAGGAATATGCCCCCGTGCTCAGTGCGTTGGCTGCCGATTTCGCCAAGGACGGCATCCGCGTCGTGGGCGTGATCTGCGAATCTGACGATCCGAAGGAGGTCGAGGCATACCGCAGGGAATACGGCGTCACGTTCCCGATCCATCTCGACACCAATTTCACGCTTGCCGAGGCGCTCCACGCGACGATCACCCCCGAGGTGGTGCTCGTCGATCGGGACCGTATCATCCGCTACTCAGGTCGGATCGACGACCGCTACAAGATCCGTGGCGTGATGACGCCCGGTGCTGCCGAGCCGGAACTCGCCCATGCGATCCAGGACCTGATCGCGGGCCGCGAGATCCGCGAACCGCGGACCAAGGCCGCGGGCTGCCCGCTCGATCGGCCGGAGCGGCCGGTGGGACCGCCGAACGCCTCGGCCACGAACAACCACACGCCGACGTTTTTCAAGGACGTGCTCCCCTTCCTGCACACTCAGTGCCAAAAGTGCCACAGTCCCGGCCAGGCCGGCCCCTTCAGCCTGCTCAGCTATGACGACGCCGTCGAGTGGGTCGAACTCGGCCTCGAGGAGATCGCCGCCAGACGGATGCCGCCGGCGCAGATCGACAGCGACCTTGATTTCATGGGGACGAAGCCGCCGACTGCCGTCGAAGTCGCCATGCTGCGGGAATGGGTGGCGGCCGGCAAGCCGGAGGGCGATGCCGGCGACACGCCGAAGCTCCAGCCGCTACCCGACTACTCCATCTTCCAGGAAAATCTCGGCCCTCCCGACATCGTTCTCGAGCAGCCGGAGCTGACCCAGCTGGGATCGCACGGCGACGATGTCTACCGCAACATCGTGTTTCCGCTCAATCGGACCGAGGATCTGCGGGTCCGCGCGATCCAGTTCCTGCCCAGCAACCGCAAGGTGGTGCACCATGCTCTGATCGGCCACCTGCCGCGGGACACGGCCGAGCAAGCCGTGCGGGAGCATGGCGGCCGCGACGGCTTCAGCCATCCCGATGACCGGGCAGGCGGCTTTCAGGATTCGCACGGCATCGGGTTTCGCGTGCCGCCCGTCCGCGACGACGGGCAGCCGCGGGCCTCGTTCGTGAGCGGCTACGTGCCGGGGGTACGGGCGACAGTCGCCCCCGATGATGCGGCCGTGGTGATCCCGGCGGGCTGTGACCTCGTGGCTCAGGTGCACCATGTCCGCACCGGAAAACTCGAGACCGAGTCGAGCCGGATCGGTCTCTGGCTCGAGAAGCAGCCGCCGCGCAAGGTGATGAACATGATCTACCTGAGCGGT
>JBIIOL010000016.1:0-16403 GCA_044336965.1 Pirellulales bacterium
TGGTGGAGGCGACCGATACCGTGGTCTCTGCCTTCTTCAGGCCGCCGCTCCGCCGCGGGTGGGAGCATGTCGTGCAGGTGGGGCCGCTGCTGCGCCGCGAGATCACTTCGGCGGTGCCCCATGACGGAGGGTTTCTGCTCAGTTACCTGCGCCGCCATACGCCCTTCTCGGCCATCGAGTCGCTCGCCGACTGTGGCCTGCCGGTGAAGGTGTACGGGCTCGGTGCACGCGAGCGGGTGGGCAACGTCTCGTTTCACGCGATCGACGAGCGGCAGTTCGTGGATGACCTGGCGGGATGCCGGGCGCTGGTGAGCGCGGCCGGCAACCAACTCATCGGGGAGAGCCTCCACCTGGGCAAACCGCTGCTCGTGCTGCCCGAGCGGGCCCACTCGGAGCAGCTCATGAACAGCTCGTTCCTGGCTGCGATGGGATGCGGCGACTACGCCCTGCTCGAGGAGGTGACAGGTCCGCGGGTCCGCTGCTTTCTCGACGGCCTCGGCGGCTATGCGCCGGCGCTCGCGAGCGTGGCAGGCCGCATGGACGGCACCCCGGACGTGCTTCGCGTCATCGCCCACCGGCTGGCGTCCGGTGCGGATGCAGCCAGCGCTCGATCGCCGGGATGATCGCCCGCATGGCCCGCGCGCGGTGGCTGATCAACGCCTTCACCGCCGGTGACAGTTCCCCGAAGGTGCGATGGTATTCAGGCACGATGAAGAGTGGGTCGTAGCCGAAACCGCCCGCGCCCGCGGCGCGGCTCGCGATCATGCCGCCACAGACTCCACTCGAGGTCGCCACGATCGTCCCGGCGGGGTCGGAGAGGGCGGCGTGGCAGGCGTAGTGTGCCGAACGCGATGCCGCAGGATGGGAGGCGAGCCGCTCGATCAGCAGGGCATTGTTCCGCTCGTCGGTGGCGCCGGCACCAGAGAACCGTGCCGAATAGATGCCTGGTGCACCGCCGAGGGCGTCCACGACCAGTCCGCTGTCTTCAGCGAGCACCCAGCGGCCCAGGGCTCTGGCCTGCTGCGAGGCCTTCAGGGCGGCGTTGGCTGCGAATGAATCGCCCGTCTCCTCGACGTCGACCGCGGCGTCGAGGCCGGCGAGCGAGCAGCAGGCGATGCCCAGCGGGCTCAGCAGTTCAGCGAGTTCACGCAACTTGCCGGCGTTGGTCGTGCCGAGCACGAGCGTCGTGGTGGTATCCATAGCCCATCCGTCTGGCGATTCCGTGAAGCGACTGTCAGCGGCGACCGGTCGGCACCCGCGGCACGTCGATCGGCTTGGGCTGCACGTCGAGCAAAACGCCGTCGATGCTGCGTGGCATGATCTGGCCAGCCGCCAGTTTCACCGGATCGGGGCCGAGTTCCTTCACGATGCGGACGATCTCGGGATGGGTGGCCATCGCGCCGTTGGCCTGTTGCACTGCCAGCTGATCGACACTGCCGACGCAGACGATGCTCGAGTCGCGATCGTGGAACTCCCATGCCTGCCAGCCACTGCGGCGGAGCGTTTCGGTGAGCCGGTGGGCCTTCTCGGCTGCCTCCACCAAACGTCCCTGAAACTCGACATCCTTGCCGCCGTCCTTGATCGCCTTTTGGTCGAAGGTGCCGTTGCCGGTGAAGGTCGCGACCCGAACGCTGTACCTCCCGGGGCAGTCGAGCAGGCTGTTGGTCACGTCGGCATTCATGTCGAGCACGAACTTGTCGACCTGCTCCCGTGTGAAGAAGTCTTCCGGCAGCAGTGGATTCGGAATCACGAACGCCAGATGCAGCGGTCCCTTGCCGCTGTTCTTGTCGAGGCCCATCATCTTGCGGAAATCGGCGAACGACTGGCTCTTGCCACCGTCGCCGGCGAGCGACTCGGGATGGAGGTTCTTGATCTTGGTGAGCATCTTCTGGCCGCGTGCGTCGTCGAACGAGGCGAAGTCCCCGACCAGCACGGCGACCTCGGTCACCTGCTCCGCCTTGGCATACCGCATCTTCTTCGGAGTGCCGTCCGGGTTGAGCCCGAGTCCCCGCTGGTTGCCCGTGAAATCGAAAGACTTCTCGTGCGTGTAGGCCTTGAGCTTGTGGGTGCCGCGGAGTTCCTGCACGAGCCGGCGGGCATCGTCGCGGGCTCCCTCGCCACGGAAGGTCGTCGCCAGCACCATCCACGGCCCATCGCTCTCGGCCAGCGGAAACATCGCCTTGGGATCGACGGCGTCCTGCGAAAACCACGCCGTTGGCAGCCAGCCGTTCTGGGCTTCGGCGACGCCGGCGTGGGCGGCGAGACCAATGGCGAACAGAACCAACGGAATTCCGTGGAATGAAGCACGAACAGTCACGCTGCAGGCTCCTGACGCGGCTCGAGGGCTGGCCCAATCACCTGAGTGGGGGCTTGGGGAGGACGTGGGCGGCAGGACGATAGCGGCTGACCGCAGACGGTGCCAGAGCGTTTGCCTGCCTGGAAAGACGGGAAAGATGGGGGGTGATACATTCGGTCGTGCCGCGGGCGGCGCCCGGGCTCGTCGGCGGTTGTCAGGTCGTTTTCAAGATCTGCCGGAAGGATGGGTGGGTGGCATGGTGCGACGTGAGGTATCTCTGCGGACGGTCGCGACCGGGCTGGTGGTGGCCGTATGGCTGGCCGCCCTGGTCCTGCCGCCTGTGCTGCTGTTGCGGGCACGCGCGGACTGGCTGCAGCAGTGGGATCGCCCGGAGGCACAGGCCGAGTGGGAAGAATTTCGCAGCGACATGCGGCAGCAGTCGGGCCGCGATGGGCCGGTGCAGAGGAAGGTGCCCAAAAGCGCCGAACCGCCCATCCGGGTCTGGCTGCGGGATTATTTCCGGCTGGCCGTTGTGGCGTGGGTGCTGTTCATGGGCGTGCTGGGAGGCGTCTTCTCCCTGCTCGTGGCGGGAGTGCTCCGGGGCTCGGCCGACCGAATCAGGGGCGGCCGCGAATGTGCGGCATCACTTGCCCAGGACCAGGCCTGCTGTCAGCGCAACGACGACAAACAGGACGAGCGTGATGCCGATGACACCAAGAAGGGAAAACACGGTGTGCGACCTGAAGAAGGGATGGCGGAAAAACAGTGACTGCCCGATGAATGCCGCGATGGGAACCGCGACCATCAGGATCGTAAACAGCACCGCCGGCGCGAACAAGGCGGGCTTGTTCGCACCGGCGGCATGACTTACGAGCGGCCCGCGCCCCTGACATGTCGGGCCCCCCGAAGAGATTGTTTCTGCCAGCCTATCGCGCGGGGCCGCGAGGCGGCCGCCGGGATCGGGCGTCAGTCGAGTCGTGGCCGCCGGAACACATCGTCGGCCACCGGATTCCTGGCGGTACGGCCCACGTCGTCGAGCGTGCGACGCTGGCCCACGGTATGCCATGGCGTCACGTCGGCCAATTCGGGCATGAGTTCCAGAATCTGGTCGACCAACATCGAGACCATCCGGGCGGTCGTCGCGTCGTGTGACCGCTCGCGGATCGCCGCCGCCGTCTTCATCAGCTTCACCATGCGCGACCGTTGCAGCACCGGGCCGGAAAGCTGCCCCTCGCCTTCGACGAGCAGTTCTGCGACCGGCACCTCCAGAACCTCCTGC
The DNA here is from genome assembly GCA_044336965.1 of Pirellulales bacterium. Classification (GTDB taxonomy): domain Bacteria; phylum Planctomycetota; class Planctomycetia; order Pirellulales; family UBA1268; genus CAMCQY01. Next base: position 3,576 of record JBIIOL010000016.1, read on the forward strand.
CACTGCAGCAGGTCGGAGAGCCGCAGATCGCAGTCCGGCTCCTCCTGCCGACGGACGGCCGCCAGTGGCGCACCCAGTCGGCGGGACACGTTCCGAAGCGTCACGCCCTGAAGCCGCCGTACCTCTGCGATGCGATGCAGTTGACGCTTCCGGCGGTGGGCCGAACGCAGACTGGAATCGCCTGCATCCACCGCGGCCCGTACTGCATCGGAGTGTTCTGAGTCTGCGACGGCCAGCGGATCGTCGAGCATGTCGTCCGCATCGTCGCCATAGTCATTCCGGCATCCGTTCCGGCAGTCAACAGTGGCCATGAGTGTATCCCTCTGCAAGTGTGCGTGGGGCGGCGTTCGCCCCCGGATTCCATTTCCGACCGCTCGGTTCGTGTCGTCGTTGCGGTGCTCTCCCATACGGAGCATCTCGCCCGAGCGTTCGCGCGGCGGCGGGAAATTTCTTGGTAGTCTGGTCCCGGCCCTACGCCGCCCCCCCATGCAGCCAGCCAAAGTCGCCAGCCAGAGTCGCCAGCCATGAGTCAGCAGGAACAGCAGGAACAGCAGGAACAGCAGGAATCCATCGAGCCACGCCGGTCCGTTCCGTGCGATGCCCATGGCGCCATCCCGGTCGGCTGGGACGACCTCCGGCAGGGCCTGGCCTGGGGCGATCTCGGGCGGCGGTCGGTGCTGATAGCTCGTGGGCCTGATGCCGTTCGGTTCGTCGACAATTTCACCACGGCCGCGGTCTCCAAGCTGGCGGATGGCGCCGGCACGGAAGGCTTCTTCACAGACGCTCGGGGCTGGGTGCTTGCGCTGACGAGCATTCTGCGGATCGAGGAAGGTGTCTGGATCGACGCGCCGGATGGGCTGGCCGCGCCGCTGCGTGAGCACCTCGACCGCTACCATATTCGCGAGCGCCTCGAATTGCACGACGACTCAGAGGCCCGTGGGAATCTGATCATCGCGGGACCACACGCCGAGGCGTGGCTGGCGGCGCGGTGCAGCACGCGGCCTCCGGAGACCTTGCTCCACCATTGCCGCGGACTGCTGGGGGATGTGTCCGTGGCGATCGTGCGGGTCGACTGGTATGGCCCGACGGGTTTTCTCGTGCAGTCGGAGGTGGCCGACTATCCCCGACTGGTGGCGTGGCTCGGGAGTCAGGGCGTGCCCCGGGCGGTGTCGTCGGCATGGGAGACCGCCCGCATCGAGGCCGGCATGCCCGCGCCGGTCGACATTCCGGAGAAGGCGCTGCCGCAGGAGTTGGCTCGCGACCAACGGGCGATCTCGTTCACCAAGGGCTGCTACCTCGGCCAGGAGACCGTGGCGCGGATCGATGCCCTGGGGCATGTCAACCGACGGCTCATGGCGATCGCGATCGACAACGCGATCGACAACGCGATCGAGGGATGCGGTGCTGATGCCGGTCCCGCTGTCGGCCTGGTCCTGCGCTGCGGCGACGAGATCGTCGGCAGGCTCACGTCGACCTGCTTCTCGCCCACGCTCGGCTGCGGCCTCGGGCTCGGACTCGTGCAGACGAAGGCCGTCGATGCGGCACGGTCGTTGGAGGTGAACGGCAGGCCCGCCCGCGTGGTGTCGTTACCGTTGCCGTTGCCGGTGGCGGCAGCGACTCGACCCGTCGACGCGCCGCAGGAAGACGGCGAGGTACTGCTGGAGGCCCGACGGTTTCGCGTGGTGCGGGTGACGGAACCGTGTGCGGACGGCAGCCAACGCGAGCGGGAGGTGGTGCGTCATCCGGGCAGCGTGGTGATCGTGCCGATGGTGTCGCCGCAGGAGGTCTGTCTCGTGGAGGTGGTCCGGGTGGCCGTGGGCAGGACGCTGCTGGAGCTTCCTGCCGGCACGCTCGATCGGGTCGAATCGCTCGAAGAGGCCGCGCGGCGGGAACTGGCCGAGGAGACGGGATATCGTGCCGGTCGGATGGTGCCGGCGGGAGCGATGTGGATGTCTCCGGGGATTCTCCGGGAGCGAATGCATCTCTTCGTCGCCGAGGATCTGATCGCGGGGCCCCAGGCACTCGAGCCGGGTGAGCAGATCCGCGCCCGCGTGGTCAGTTGGGACGAGGCGATCGCAATGTGCCTCGATGGCCGGATCGACGACGCGAAGACGATCGCCGGATTGCTGCTCACCGCGGCACGGCGGCCTTAGGCGGGCCGGGCGGGGGGCATGACCGACGCCGGAGCCGCCGACGGCTTGCGGTCGAGCAGGAACAGCACCCCGCCGATCAGGCCGGTGACGATCGTGGTGAGAAACCAGAGCAGGCCGATGGCCACGGCCGCATCGGTCGACACACCGGCAGGCTTGAGCATGAGCGCCAGCCCTCCCTCCCTCACGCCCACTCCGCTGATGCTGACCGGCACGACCATCGCCAGCGCCACCAGTGGCACCACCGCAAACCACACCGACAGTGGCAGCGACACTCCCAGCGCCCGGGCGATCAGCGCCACGGCCACGGAGCCGCCCATCTGGACGAGCATGCTCCAGCCGACCGCCTGCGTCATGAGGCTGGGCCGCAATTTGTATGGCAGCAACTGGGCGATGAAGTGTCGGGCCGCGTGCTGCTCCGGAATCATTGCCAGAAGTCGATCGAGGGATCCAACGACCGCCCAGAACGTCAGTAGCACAGCCGCCAGCAACACTGCTCCCAATGTAAGTGTGGCGGGCGTGCTCAGCGCCCGTTCCTTGGCCGTCAGGGCGGTGCCCGCCAGCACGCCGAGCGCCGCCAATCCCGTCAGGCGATCGGCGAGGACCGTGCAGCCGGCCAGCAGCCGACTGGGGGTTGAGTCGGCAAGGCGGTAGGCCTTGACCACATCGCCGCCGATCGACGACGGCAGGCAGAGGTTGAAGAACAGGCCCTCGAAAAATCGCCAGAGGAAGGTCGTCACGGGAAAGGGAAAGCCGATCGGGCGGGCGAGCGCGGCCCAGCGGATGGCGGCGAGCGTCTGCACGACCAGGCTGACCATGAATCCCGCAAACCACCAACGCCAGTCGCACTGTTCCAGAAGATCCAGAAGTTTCCGCCATTCGAGCCCACGCAGCACGATGGCCATCAGGGCCACCGTTGCCGCGACCCGCAGGGCCAGCGTGAACCAAGCGGGAAACCGGGGAGTGGGACGAGAATCCGACGCGTTGGGATCGGTCTGGGGCATGCTTCTTGGGAACTGGCTTCTGGAGGATTGGGAGGTTCGTGCGGTCTGGGGCGGGTGTCGCTGCAATGCGGACGAACGTCGATCATTGCAACCCGAATCGCCGTTGTCACGGCCAAACTGAAGGGCAGGGTTGGTATTCGAGGGCCGGCGTCGACCCCATTCCCATCTCGTTTCTCCGATCAGTGCCGCACCGCCGGCGTGAAACGACTCTTCAAGTCGGGTAAAGTCAAACTTTTCTGATGCCGCACGGAACGCTTGGGCCTCGAACATGCCGGTGCACGTCCTGCCTGCGGAGTTGCCGTCCAGTCCCCAGACTCCGGCGGATACCGCGGCGTCACGGGACGTGGACCGTGTGTTCTCCGACGACGGTTCGCTCTGGGATTCGGTCCGGGAGCGGTATCGCGGCTTGGTCGACGACCTGCGGCACCCGGAGCAACGACAGTCCCTGATTCTGTTTGCAGCGCTGACGGCCCTGCTGATGTTCAGTTACTGGCCCGGCCTGCTGAGTGCGAAGGCCGCCTGGAACAATCCCCAGTATTCCCACGGCTGGATCGTGCCGTTGTTCTCGGTGGCGATCCTCTTCTGGTGGCGGCAGCCGATCCGGCCGGTGACCCTCTCGGCGCAGGTCGCGGGCATGGGACTGCTCGTTGCGAGCCTTGCAATGAGGCTCTTCGTGGCCCGATACCGGATCATCACCATCGACATGTACACCTTCGTGCCGGCGTTGGCCGGCGTCGCGCTGCTGAGTGGTGGCTGGAGCATGTTTCGCTGGGCGTGGGCGCCGATCGGCTTTCTGATCTTCATGTATCCGCTGCCTGACGAGGCCACCCGCTACCTGCTGGGGCCCCTGCAGACGTTGGCCACGATGGTCAGCACCTATGCCATCCAGACGCTGGGGATCGACGCCATCCGGGAGGGCAATCAGATCGTCGTCGGCAAGATGCACCTCGGCGTCGTCGATGCCTGCAGCGGTCTGCGGATGCTCACGATCTTCATCGCGTTGTCGGTGGCCATCGTCATGCTCGGGGATTTGGACTGGTACGAGAGCCTCGTGATCCTGGCCAGCGCCGTACCGATCGCACTGACCGTCAACGCGATCCGCATCACGTTGACGGGCGTGATGTACACGATCGATCCCGCCATCGCGGAGAAGATCTTTCATGACTGGGCAGGCTACTTCATGATGCCACTCGCGCTCGCCCTGCTCTATCTCTTGCAAAAACTGCTGTCCGTCCTGTTTGTCGTGGACGAGACGGCCACGGTGCGGGTTGCCCCCTTTGGCGGACCCGGTTCGGCAGGGCTTGCCATCGCCGGGGAACGAAATCGTGGTGTTTTGTCGGGTTTGGGCGGGGCTTTGCGGCAGGGCCCGATGCCCTCGGCGGCCTCGGCTGATCGATCCGAGGCCGCCATCGATCGGAAGGAACACGATGCAGGGTAGAATCATTGACGGGTGGCATGGTGCCCCCTGCTCTTTCGAATGGATGCTATGAGCGACACAAACGCACTCGTGCAGGAACAACCGGCATCCTCGACGGTCCGCGCGCCTGCCAACGCACTCGTCGTTCGCGATGGAACGCAGGGTACGCTGGCGCCGTTCCAGCCATCGCTGGGGCCGATGCTGCCATCCGCTGGCAGCGATCAGGCGTCCGCCGGCATCGACTACGTCAGGGTGATTCATGCGTTCCGCCGCCGTTGGTTGCCGGCCACGGCGCTGGGGCTGCTGCTGGGCATGATGACCGTGGTGCCGGTATGGATTCTCCTTCCCCGCGGGTACGAGGCCGTGGCCTGGCTTCGGGTGAGGGACAAGGGGGGCATGCTCAGCCGCGGCCGCGACAGCGCCGAGTATGAGTCGTACAAGAAGACCCAGCTGCAACTCATGAAGAGTCCGTACGTGCTGCAGGCTGCGCTGCGGAAACCAGGCATCGAAAATCTGGAGACACTCCGCGAGGCCGGAGGCGATCCGATTGGGTGGCTCTCCCGCGGGCTGATGGTCACCGCCTCGCCCGAGTCGGAGGTCGTGCAGGTCCGCTTGCGGGGCAAGAACGCCGAGGATGTCGCCAAGATCCTCAACGCGGTGACGACGTCGTTCCTCGATGACGTCGTCAATAAGGAACGCACCGAGCGGCTTGGACGCCGCGACGCCCTCGAGAAGAAGTTCAAGGAAAACATGGCCGAGTTGCGGACCCGTCGTGAGACGCTCAACAACTTGGCACGCACCCTGGGCACGCGGGACAGTTCCGAGGTGTCGACCCAACGAGGCCTGCTCATGGATCACGTGGGGTCCCTCCGGGGGCTGCTCGTCCAGACGAAGCGGGACATCGCCGCCATCGACGCCGAACTGTGGATCGCCGAGGCACGCGAGACCGGCGAGATCTCGCCGGAGGATTCGGTGCCCGAGGAGATGATCGATGCCACGCTGGCACGCGATCCCCAGATTTCCGAACTCAACGACCGGCTCGTTCAGATCGAGGAGGCGATCTCCTTCCAGCAACAACGCAGCGCCAGGTCCGCGAGCGAGCCTGCCGTGAGGCGGCTGCGAGCCCAGGGGCAGGAATTGGCCGAGCGGCTGGAAACCCGGCGTCGCGAGCTTCGTCCGGCGATCGTCGCCCGGCTCATGCTCGAGACCGTCGGACGGCGGGTTGAGACGCCCGTCGTGCTCAAAAAGCGGCGAGAGATGCTGGTCAAGACGCTCGGCGAGACGTCGAAGGAATTCGATGCGATGTCGAAGGAGGTGACGGAACTCGGCAGGGCAAACGCGGATATGGATGCGAGAAAAGTCGAACTCGAGCATCTCCAGAAGGTGACCGATCAGATCGGCATCGAGTTGGAGAGTTCGGCGATCGACCTCAACATGCCCAATCGAGTGACGCTGATCGAGCCGGCCGGCGTGCCCCGTGGAAATGACCGGCTGTTCCGCATCCTGCTCACCCTGCTTGCGGGGGCGGCCGGAGCATCGCTCGGCGGCGGCGTGATCGTGCTGCAGGATTACCTGCGGGATCGCCTCAACGTGCCCGACGACGTGTCTCGCCGTGTTGGCGTGCGGGTGCTCGGCACATTTCCGCTCGGATCGAGGCTGGGCAAGCGGCAGGATCAGGGGGCCGTGTTGGCGGAATGCGGCGACAGCATTCGAACGCTCGTCTCCCAGACCGGCCGCGAGGCGCCCAAGGTGATCCTGGTCACCAGCGCCGTCGAACGGGAGGGGAAAACGACGTCTGCCGCCCAACTTGCCGCCAGCCTTGCCCGCGCCGACAAGCGGACGTTGCTGCTGGACGGTGATCTGCGGCATCCCGGCGCCCACCTGGCGCTGGGGTTGGACTTGCGCGCGGGCCTGCCGGAATTGCTGCGCGGAGAGTTGGGCAATGATGAGGCCATCCAGCCCACCAGCATCGAGGGCCTGTTCGCGGTCACGGGTGGCATCTGCGATTATGCCGCGATTTCAGCGCTGTCGCGTCCGGACTTGGCGAGGATCATCCAGGGATTTCGGGATTCCTTCGACCACGTCGTGATCGACGGCGGCACCGTTCTGGACGTGTCGGATTCCCTGCTGCTGGGTCAGCAGAGCGATGCCGTCATCCTTTCGACCATGCTGGACGTGAGTCGCGTGCCGCAGTTGGCCGCTGCCGTCGATCGCTTGAGGTCGGTGGGGGCGCGACTGCTCGGCGTGGTCGTACACGGTGTCGCGGTGGCCCCGGTCCGACGTCGGTCAGCCCTGCCGTTGTCGCGTTGACGAAGATCATGTCCATGGCTCGCCGGTGGGAAGTGAAATCGAGGAAACGGTGATGCGAGCTGCCAATGGGATCGCGACGACCGTCGCCGCCGCCGTCTTGGTGTGTGGAGCGACCTATCTGCACGGACGGATGACAGAACGCTGGACGGGCCGCAACGTCACGGCAGAGTTGCAGCAGGCTGCAGAACAGCTGGAGCGACATTTTCCGACCCGCGGCGGGGGGTGGGAGGCCGCAGAGGAGTTGGAGTCGAGCCCCGAGGAGTTGAAGCGGGCGGGGGCCGTCGGGCATATTTCGCGAGCCTATGTGAATCCAAAATCGAAGGCGAGGCTGTCGGTGTTCGTGGTCTGCGCCACGCCGCACGATGCGTCGGGCCATACTCCCGACCGCTGCTATCCAGGGGCCGGCTTCGAAATCGCGGAGACGGAACACCGGTTGACGGTTCCGCTCGCAGACGACAGCACCGCGGAGGTCTTCACCGGCACGTTCCGCAAGTCGGGGCAGACCCTGCGGGTGTTCTGGACCTACGGCATCGATGGTCGCTGGGTTGCTCCGCAGATCGCGCGTATCGAATTAGCGGCGGCCAAGGCCGTGTACAAACTCTACGTGATCATCGACGAGACGCCGTTACCCCCCGGGGTGGGCACGAAGGTCTGTGCCGACTTCATGTCGGAGATGCTCACGCAGTTCGATGTTGCTCTGAATGAGTCGAAGCAGTCCGCGCAGCCTCCATTGTAAACGGCGTGTGCCGGTGTATCGTGCACCGGTTGCCCGAACTGCATCCGGTGCCAGGGCACCGTCCCGTGAGTGGAAAGGTTGGATGCCCTCGTGTCCTCGACTCTCCGTCGTGCCTTGATCACAGGGATTACAGGTCAGGATGGCTCGTACCTGGCGGAACTTCTCCTCGACAAGGGGTATGAGGTGCATGGTCTCGTGCGCCGGTCAAGCACCTTCGGCACGCAGCGGATCGAGCACCTCTACCGCGACATCCACGACGTGCATCGGCCGTTCGTCCTGCATCATGGCGATCTGTCGGACGGCAATGGCCTCGCCCGCCTGATCCGCGAGATTCGTCCGGCGGAGGTCTACAACCTCGCGGCGCAAAGCCACGTGCGGGTGAGCTTCGACCAGCCCACCTACACCGCCGATGTCACCGCGGTGGGAACACTGCGGCTCCTCGAGGCGATCCGGGACTCACAGGATGCCCTCGGCTGCCGGATTCGGTTCTACCAGGCATCGAGTTCGGAGATGTATGGCAAGGTGGTGGAGACGCCACAACGGGAGACGACCCCGTTTCATCCGCGGTCACCCTACGGCGTCGCGAAGGTCTATGCCCACTGGATCACCGTCAACTACCGGGAGAGCTACGGGCTGCACGCCTCCTGCGGCATTCTCTTCAACCATGAGAGTCCCCGGCGGGGCGAGACATTCGTGACACGCAAGATCACCAGGGCCGCCACCCGCATCAAGCTGGGCATGCAGCGGAAGCTCTACCTCGGCAACCTCGATGCGCAGCGCGACTGGGGCTTTGCCGGTGACTACGTCGAGGCGATGTGGCTCATGCTGCAGCAGGATGAACCCGACGACTACGTCGTGGCGACCGACGAGACCCATTCGGTTCGAGAATTTTGCGAGAAGGCGTTTGGTAGGATGGGCCTCGACTATCAGGAGTTTGTAGAGATCGATCCGCGTTATTTCCGGCCGGCGGAAGTCGATCTTCTCCTCGGCTGCTCGGAGAAGGCACGGGCGAAGCTTGGGTGGAAGCCTCGCTGCACCTTCGACGAACTGGTCGACCGCATGGTGGACGCCGATCTCGCACTCGCCCGCAAAGAGCAGGTTCTTCTCGCTGCGGGACACGACGGCTCGCTCCCGAACCGGTGACGGCAGGGACGTGGCAAGGACAACCGCATCATGACCGATCTGTCGACCAAGCGCATCGTGGTGACCGGAGGCGGGGGCTTTTTGGGCGCGGCCGTCCTGCGGGTGCTGCGCCAGCGGGGCGTGTCTGAAGATAGGATCGTCGTGCCGCGACGGCGGGATTACGACCTCACTGGAGAGTCGCAAGTGGAGCGGCTCTACGACACCGCCCGGCCCGATGTCGTCATTCACCTGGCGGCCGAGGTTGGCGGCATCGGCGCGAACGTGGAGCACCCCGGCCGCTTCTTCTACGCCAACATGGCGATGGGGTTGCATCTCGTCGAGCACGCCAGGCGGCGTGGACTGGAGAAGTTCGTGCACACGGGCACCGTTTGTGCCTACCCAAAACACTGTCCGGTGCCGTTTCGCGAAGAAGACCTGTGGAGCGGCTATCCGGAGGAATCGAATGCTCCCTACGGGATCGCGAAGAAGGCGATCTTCGTGATGCTCGACGGATATCGACGGGAGTATGGATTGAACAGCGCCGTGGTCGTGCCCGTGAACCTGTACGGCCCGCGCGACAACTTCGACCCGCAGTCGAGCCATGTCATTCCCGCGCTCGTCCGTAAGTGCGAGGAGGCCCGGCAGGCAGGGCATCCGCAGATCGTCTGCTGGGGAACTGGCGCCGCGACCCGGGAATTTCTCCATGTCGAAGATGCCGCCGAGGGGATCGTGCGGGCGGCTGAGGTGATGGATGAGCCGGTGCCGATCAACCTCGGGGGGGGCGTGGAGATTCCGATCCGCGACCTCGTCGGCAGGATTGCGAAGGCCTGCGGCTTCACGGGACGGATCGACTGGGATGCCTCGAAGCCCGACGGCCAGCCGCGCCGCGGCATCGACATCTCACGGGCCCGCAGCCTGCTGGGCTGGGAGCCGAAGCAGGACTTCGACGCCGGCCTCGCCGCCACGGTTGCCTGGTGGCGCGAACACGGCGGACGGGAGAAGCCTACTCCAGGGCGCCGTGACCGAGGATGAATTTCCGCGTGCCGGCTGGGCCGTCAAAGATCACGGTGCCGACGGCGCGGGGGCCAGTCCCACTGATGCCCGCGATGCTGCCCTCGCCGTACTCGGCGTGCCGGACCCGTTGGCCGATCTCGTAGGTTCGCTTGATCGGTGGCTGTCCGCTCAAACGGTTGGCGAGGTCCGACGCCCGCCCGATCGCGGCGTCAAGGTTGTGTCGGCGTGCCACCGCGGGCTTCTGGCGCCGCGGGGTTCGCGTCTCGGCCTCGCCCTCCGAATCCGACTCCTCGAGTTCCAGCACGAGGCCGTCGGGCCGGAGTGTCGTGGGCGTGCGTGCTGGGGATGCGGCCGCCATATCGGCCGCATCGTCGTCCAAGGGCGCTTGCGCATAGTCATCCGCGTCGGTACCCCATCGGGCCCATGAGCCGCTCGTCACCGGCGCTTCCGCGCCGGTGACGACCGTCTCTGAGCCGGTCATCTCGGCGAGAAACAGGCTCGGTGCAGAGATGCGGCGTGTGCCACGGTAGTCGCGCATGCGGGAGGCACTGGCGTGCACCTCCTCACGGCCCCGCGTGATGCCCACGAACACCAGCCGACGTTCCTCCTCCAACTGATCGGGATGTTCGAGGCTGCGCTCGTGGGGAAGGATGCCGTCCTCCATCGCCACCAGGTAGACCACGGGAAACTCAAGGCCCTTGGCGGCGTGAAGGGTCATCAGCGAGACGCGGTTTTGCTCGGCATCCCAGACGTCGGTGTCGGCCACCAGTGCCGTGGTTTCAAGGAATGCCCCGAGCGCATCGTCACCGGGAACCTCGGGCCGGAAGGATTCATCGCATTGTCGGGCGGCGGTGACGAGTTCCTCGACGTTGGCAAGACGATCCTCGCCGCCCTCGTCGCCCCCCTCCTCGGCGAGCATCCGGCGATATCCCGACTTTTCGAGGACGGCATCGAGCAGCATCGCCACGCTGCCCGACTGGTCCCCGGCCTGTTTGGCCAGTTCGGCATGAAGCCGCGCAAACTGCACCAGGGCCATGCCGGATCGCTTGGAGATGCCCGGGATACTCGCCGCCTCGGCGGACGCATCCAGCAGGCTTGCACGCCGATCGCCAGCCCACGCCAGCAACCGGTCGAGCGACTGCTTGCCGATGCCGCGAGGAGGCATGTTCACCACCCGCAGGAAAGCCTCGTCGTCACGCGGGTTCTTGAGGAGCCGCAACCAGGCCACCACGTCGCGGATCTCGCGGCGTTTGAAGAATTCGAGCCCGCGGACCAGTTGATAGGGAACCCCGCGTCCTCGCAGTGCCACTTCCAATGAACGCGAGAGGGCGTTCGTCCGAAAAAGGATCGCGAAGTCGCGAGGGGAACGCATGCCACCGGTCACCGCCCCGGCGATCTCATCCGCGATGCGATCGGCCTCTTCGTGGCTGGATGCATCGAGCACGATCCGCACGGGCTGCCCCGGTGGGGCGTCGGTCACAAGGCGTTTCGGCTTCCGCCGGCTGTTGTGCGCGATGAGCCGGTCGGCTGTGCCGAGGATGTTGGACGTGCTGCGATAATTCTGCTCCAGCTTGACGACCTTGGCTGCGGGATAGTCCCGCTCGAATTCCAGGATGTTGCGGATGCTCGCGCCCCGCCAGCCGTAGATCGCCTGGTCCGGGTCTCCCGTTACCGCGAGGTTCGGATGGTCGATCGAGAGGCCCCGCACGATGCAATACTGCACCGCGTTGGTGTCTTGGTATTCATCCACGAGGATCCAGCGGTGCCGCGCGTCGAGCGTCTGCCGGAGGTCGGCGTTGTCCATGAGCATGCGGGCGATGTGCACGAGCAGGTCGTCGAAGTCGACTGAGTTCGCTTCGAGCATCATCTGCTGGTAGACGGGCCACAGCCGTTGCGCCACCTCGTCCACCGGGCGTCCCCATCGGGGTTCGAATGATTCGGGAGTGCCCATATCGTTCTTGGCGCGGCTGATCACTCCCGCCACGCGATCGATCGGGGTGTGGGTCAGGGACAGACCGAGTTTCTTGGCAGCGCGCTTGAGCACGGCGTTGGCGTCGTCGGGATCGAGGATCGAATAGTCGCTGGTGAGGCCGGCGAGTCGCGCGTGCCGCCTGAGCAGGCGGGCGGCAAACCGGTGGAAGGTGCCCATCTCGACCGGTTGTGGTCCGACGAGTTCCGAGACCCTGCGACGCATCTCGTCAGCGGCCTTGTTGGTGAATGACAGCGCCACGATCTGCTCTGCAGGCACACCGGCCGAGATCAGGTGGGCAATCCGGTGGGTCACGACGCGAGTCTTGCCGCTGCCGGGACCTGCTAGCACCAGAAGCGGGCCCTCGACATGCGTGGCTGCAAGCCGCTGCGATGGGTTGAGCGTGTCCAGGGAAAGGGCTGCAGGATGGGTAGGCACGGGAGTTTCGCGAGGTGTTCAGGCCATGTTCCCGGCGACTGCGTTACCAGTCGTGAAGGACGAAGGTAGTCGGTTTTCGAGTCATTGGAGTATATTCCTCTCATCACCGGCCCGGGCACGTTTGTCCGACGGATCACACAATTCATTCGCACGGGAGGGACCCCATGCCCCGCATTCCTTACAAGAACCTGACGCAGTCGGACGAAATGGCGGAGAAGCTCGAAATGAGCACGGCCGAGATCGGGCTGTCCGTGCGTACTACCAACTGCCTCGAGGAAAAAGGCATCTTCACGGTTCACGACCTGCTGAACTGCACTCGTGCGGACCTGCTCTCGATTTCCAACTTCGGTGAAAAGACGTTGGAAGAGGTATATCGGGCGTTGGAAAAGATCGGATTTTATCGCACCAGTCCGGCTGTGCCGGCAGGCTCCTCCGGGCCACGTTCACTTCGTGGCATGGTTGGCAGCAATGCCGAAGAGCGACTGCGGGGGCCCGAGACGCGTGAAGAGAGTTGCAGTCAGGCCTGAGGTTGGCTCGGTAGAGGCGGGCCGCGTCGGAGATGCGAAGGCATCCCGCGTGACGTGGACGGACATGAAGGGTCAGCCCGCAGGAGATCGATCGTGAGGCTGCCGCGGTTTTATGCCAAAAAGCGCGGGCATCGGCGGACT
>JBIIOL010000615.1:0-5021 GCA_044336965.1 Pirellulales bacterium
CGGCCCCCGCCTTCGGGGGGGGGGGGGGGCCGCCGCGCGGGGGCCCCCCCCCCCCCCGCCCGGCCTCCCGCCGGGCGTGGTCCCTTTGGGCGTGTGCACGCAGCGCGGCCTTCGGCCGCTGCGTGCGGTTTGGGCGCACGGACTGGCCGCCGGGAAGGCGGCCTTGCAAGCGCGGGCGGAGGCCCGCCAAGGCGTCGCCGCCGGGCGACGTTGACGGCAACGGGCCCGCGATCTAGGCTTTTCAAGGGCGGAGTGCTCCGGGCCGCGTGCTCCAGGCGTGCCCCTCCGACGCGAAGTCCCGCCATGCGTCGAACCATCGCCGTAGCCGGTGTCCTGCTGGCAGCCTGCGCGGCGGCACGCGTGGCCGCTGCCGAATCCGCTCCAGCGGGCTCTGCCGCGGCGCCAGGCTCCCCGGCGGCGACGGCCCGGTCGCCGGCCGAGTTTCGCGAGAAGATCGCCCCCCTTCTCCAAAAATACTGTTCGGAGTGCCACGGTGAGAAGGCGCAGGAGCACAACCTCCGGTTCGACAAGCTCGATCACGACATGATCGGCGGCGTCCATGCCGAGGTGTGGCACGATGCGCTGAACCAACTCGATCGCGGCGAGATGCCCCCAAGGGAGAGCCTGCAGCCCACGGCGGCGGAGCGGGAGGTGCTCAACGGGTGGCTGCGGCGGTCGCTCGACGAGGCCGCCGCCTGGCGGGCGAGCCAGGGGGGGCGGTTCGTCCTGCGGCGGATGACGCAGTACGAGTACCAGAACACGATGACCGACCTGCTCGGCATCGACTTCGACTTCACGAACGGCCTGCCCCCCGACGATCGGGCGCGGAACGGGATGCGGAACGACGCCGCGACGATGCGGTTCACGACGCAGCACCTCCAGCACTTCATGGACACGGCGCGGCGGGCGCTCGATCTGGCGATCGCGGGCGACCCGCCGGAAAAAACCCCGTTCAGCGTGTCGCTGACGGCCAACAAGACTGCAGCGTACGTGAACCGCGCGGACAAGTCCGGGCCGGAGGCATGGGTTCCCTTCGAGAAGGGGCTGCTGCGGATCACGATCAAGGTCCGGCCGCTCGACGACGAGACGCACCTGCTCGGCTTCGCGTTGGGCCGGGTCGGCGATCGGGTGTTCGACCTCCGGCTCATCTCGCTCGGCGACTTCCGCGGCCGGCGGTCCGCTCCGCCGCCGACGCAGCCACCGGGTGACGTGCTGCTCGGACCCTGGCATGCGGTCGGACCGTTTTCGGGCGGTTTCGACGACACACTCGAGCCGGAAAAGAAGCCGGTGGACCTGAAGGACGTGTTCACCGTCTCCGCCAAGGGAGCGGAGGGGGACACGCAGCGTGCCTGGGTGAAGCGGTTGGACGTGTTCCAGGGGCGGCCGCGCGACTTCCCCATCGGCAAGGGGAACTGCATCTATCTCGCCCGGACGATCACGTCGGTGGACGACCGGTCGCTGCCGCTCGTGCTCGGCAGCCGGGACGGGCTCAGGGTCTGGCTCGAAGGCAAGGAAGTGCTGGCGGACGGAGAGGGCCGCGGCCTGAAGGGAGGGCACGCTGTGCCTCACAAGATCGCCATCGACCTGAAGAAGGGAGACAACCGCCTGCTCGTGAAGGTCCCGTCCAAACGCTTCGCGTCGGCCGCGTTCTCGTTCGCGTGCGCGGGTGACGCCCCGCCGCCGGAATACGAGCTTCAGGAATTCGTCTTCGACGTGGAGATGGCGAACAGCCCGAAGCCGCAACGGGGGAGGACTCGAAACCGACCCATGATGCTCACGGCGTGGGATGCGAACGCCCTCCCCTTCCGCCAGATGCTGAGCATGAACGACAACAACTCCGGCTATTCCCAGCCGGACCCGACGGGCTTCGACATCGAGTCGTTCGAGGTGGAGGGGCCGGTGTGGCCGCCGCCGTCGCACGCCCGGATTGTCGGGACGCCGCCGGCCGACGGCGGCGAGACGGCCCATGCCCGGGAGATTCTCGCCCGATTCATGCGGCGTGCATGGCGGCGGCCGATCGACAAGGCGGAACTCGACGCTCTGGTCGCGGTCTACGAGAGACATCGGGCCGGCATGGAGTTCGTGGCGGCGGTCCGGGAGTCGCTCGTGGCCGTGCTGACGTCGCCAAACTTCATTTTTCTCGTCGAGCCGGCGGCCGAGGGGAGTGCCACCGTCGCGTTGACCGACCATGAACTGGCGACGCGGCTCTCATACTTTCTCTGGGGCACGATGCCCGACGAAAAACTCTCTCGTCTCGCCGACAGCGGCACGCTGCGGGATCCCTCGGTGCTGCGCCGGACGGTGGCGGAGATGCTGCAGGACGAGCGGGTGGCGAATTTCGTCAGGCACTTCACGCTCCAGTGGCTCAAGCTCGACACGGTGGAGAAGATCGCCGTCGACCAAGGCATCTACGGTGGCTACCGGCCCGACCTGGTGACCGACATGGTCGAGGAGACCCTGCACGTCGTCCGCGAGGTGCTCGACAAGAACCTGCCCGTCACCACCCTGCTCGACGCCGACTTCACGTTCCTCAATCCGCGGCTGGCGGGTCATTACGGCATCCCGTTTCCCGACGACGCGAAGCGGGCGGCCGGCCGCTTCGCCCGGGTGTCGCTCTGCGACCAGCCGAACCGCGGCGGCCTGATGACGCACGCAAGCGTGCTGCTGGCGGGCTCGGACGGCCGCCATTCCAGCCCGGTGCGTCGTGGCGTGTGGGTCCTGGACCGGCTTCTGGCCAGCCCGCCCCCCGAGCCGCCGCCGAACGTGCCGGTGCTCAACGCGGCCAGTCCGAACATGGCGAATCTCACGCTGAAGCAGAAACTCATCGCCCATCTCAACAGCCCGGCCTGCGCCTCGTGCCACGAGAAGATCGACCCCTTCGGGGTCGCGTTCGAGCACTACGACGCGGTCGGGAAGTGGCACGAAACGTCCAAGCGGCTGGGGAAGGTGGTGGAGCCGGTGGATGCGAAGACCCGCCTCCATGACGGCACGGAGTTTGAGGGCATTCCAGGCCTGAGGACGTATCTGCTGACGCAGAAAAAAGACCTCTTTATGGAGGGCGTCGCCCGTTACGCGCTCTGCTACGCCCTCGGCCGGCAGTTGGAGTTCAGCGACAGGCCGGCCGTCGAGAAACTGACGCGGACGTACGGCCAGGAGGGGGGGACGCTGTCGGCCTTGATCCAGGGCATCGTCGCCTCCGATCTTTTTCAGAGAAAATGACCCGGCACCCGGCCAGGAATCGAAACGCGTTAGACTCGACCGCCGCACCATCGCGAAGGGAACCCCCATGACCGCGAAAGCATGGCACATCGACCGGCGGACGTTGCTCCGCGGCGTGGGTGTCTCGATGGCGCTGCCGTTCCTCGAGGGCATGGCGCGGGGCGGTGCGGCGACCACGATGCCGCCGCGGTTCTGCGGCCTGCAGTTTCCCTACGGCTGCGGGAAGCCGGTGGTGAAGGATCCCAAGGACAAGGACTTCGAGATCCTGCAGCAGGAGAACTGGGGGTTCAGTCCGACCGGCACGCGGACGGACTACGCGCTCTCCAAGGTGCTCGAGCCGCTGGAGCCGTTTCGCGGCGTGATCACGCCGCTCATTGGCCTCGACCACGCGAGCAACGGCCGTCTGCCCACGACGCTCCACGGCGCCAGCGATGCCTTCTTCACGGGCACCGCCATCGGGCCGAACAATCTGCGCAACACGGTGTCGGCGGATCAACTGCTCGCCCACCACCTCGGCGACACGACCCGGCATGCGTCGTTCGTGTTCGGCGTCGACGGCGGGATCGGCGTCGCGGGCGCCTCCAAGACGCTGTCGTATGCGATGAACGGCGACCCGGTTCCCGCCGAGGCGAATCCGCGGCAGATTTTCGAGAGGCTGTTTTCCGCGGAGAAGAACCGGGAGCGGGCCGGCAGCCTGGCCCGGGAGAAGAGCGTGCTCGACCGGGTGCTGGACGAGTCGAAGTCGCTGGCGAACCGGCTCGGCCGACAGGACCAGCGGAGACTCGACGAATACCTGCAGTCGGTGCGGTACCTTGAGCAGCAGGTCGCGCGGCAGCAGCAGTGGATCGACAAGCCGCTGCCGGAGGTGGACAAGGCGGCCCTCCGCTTCGACACGGAGGATCCGATCGAGTACCTGCGGGTGATGTTCGACCTGATCGTGCTCGTCCTGCAGACCGACATGGCCCGGTACGGGACGTTCCAGATCGGGTCGCAGGGCAACAACGGCGATTACGGACCGCACGAGGCGTGGCCCAAAAAACTCGGCTTCTGCAGCGAATGGCACTCGCCCGGGCATGGCGCCAACCTGCCGATCAGCCGCTGGATCCGGGTGCTCGTCGAGCAGTACGCCTATTTCCTCGAACGGATGCGGTCGATCAAGGAGCCCGACGGCACGCTGCTCGACAACACGCTCGTCCTCTTCGGCAGCGCCAACTCCGTGGGGCACGGCTCCGGCAACAACCCGATCGTCCTCGCCGGGGGCGGGAACATGCAGTTCAAGCACGGGCAGTTCATCGACTACACGACCGTGCCGGGGAAGCCGGCGGAGAAGCCGCCGCTGGCCAACGCCCTGCTCACGATCATGCAGCAGTGCGGCCTGAAGGTGAAGTCGTTCGCCGACAGCACCGGGCCGTTGGCGGAACTCCTCGGCTGAGCGACGGCGTCGGAAAAAGTCGCGAAACCCGGCTGACCGTGCCGATCATGCCGGTCGCGGCGGCCGGCGGGATGGGGCCGGTCGCCTGGCATCGCCGCAGCCGATGATGATCGGTGCGAATGGGGCTTCCAGGGACCGGAAGCCGCGTCCCAGCCGGGCAGGACTGCATGCCGTCGAGGAGAAGGATCTCCGGCGCCGATCGACTGCCCGCGCAGCGACGCGGCCGGCGGGCGGCCGTCGCCCTGTTCGTCTGGCTCGCGGTCGCGGGCGTCCACGATGCGGCCCGGGGCCAGTCCCCCAGCGCCTGGACCGGGTCCGCGGAGGACGCGGCGCGGAAACCGCTGCGGGTCGCCGATCTGCCGCCTCCCGC
>JBIIOL010000288.1:0-5020 GCA_044336965.1 Pirellulales bacterium
CACGTTGTCACGCTTGGTCACCGCGGCACCTTCGCGCTTGTAGGCGGCGACGATTTCCTCGGCGAGTTTCTCGTGCGTGCCCCGGCCCTTCTTCTCACGCACCGACTGCAGGAGCCAGCGGATCGCCAACGACTGCTGGCGGTTGCGGCTCACCTGCATCGGCACCTGGTAAGCGGCACCACCGACACGCTTCGATCGGACTTCGACCGAAGGTTTGATGTTTTCAATGGCGCGATTGAAGATCTCGATCGGCTCGGCATCGGTGATCTTCCCGGAGACGATGTCCATCGCCTTGTAGAAGATATTTTGGGCGACGCTCTTCTTGCCGTCTTCCATCAGGCAGTTGACGAACTTGCTGGCCAGCAGCGATCCAAAACGCGGATCAGGACGGAGTTGCTCGCGGCTCGACGTGATTCTTCCCATGATTTCTTACTAACCCTTCTTTGCGCCGTAGAGACTGCGGGACTGCTTCCGACCCTGCACGCCCAGCGTGTCGAGCGCACCGCGAATGATGTGGTAGCGAACACCGGGGAGGTCGCGCACACGGCCGCCGCGGATGAGCACAATCGAGTGCTCCTGCAGGTTGTGGCCTTCACCCGGGATGTAGACGGTGACTTCCTTCTGATTCGACAGCCGCACGCGGGCGATCTTCCGAAGAGCCGAATTCGGCTTCTTGGGCGTCATCGTGCGAACCTGCAGACAGACGCCGCGCTTCTGCGGGCAGCGGTCGAGCACAGGCGACTTGGAAAACTTCCGCTTGGGCCGGCGGCGGCTGCGGACGAGCTGGCTGATCGTGGGCATAGTTGCTGTCTTGTGGGGTTCGGAACGCGAGCCCCAAAGAATAACGGAGAATCGACCGTCTCGGAAGCGGGGTTACGAAAATCCGCGATTTTTGGGCTCAGGGGCAGAGTCGGTGGAAAATCTCGCCCCGGCCGCCGGCCAGGAGATCGCCATGCCACTGCTGCCAGACACCGCCGAAGGCGTCGGCCGGCCGGCCCGCGGTGGCCCGGAATCCGGCCCGGGCGAGCCGGGCGGCCAAGAGCGGCAGAACGGAGGGCGACCAGGCCGCGCCAGCGGAAAAGGTTGGTGGTACGTCCGGCACGGCTGACAAGGCGATGAGCGAACCACGCCGCATTCCCATGCCCGGTCGCGGGCCCACCCGGCCGGCCACGAGCACCGTGCCGGCCCGCATCTCGAAGGCGGCGGCCTCGCCGCAAGAGCCGCCAATGCCGAGGAGGCCGCGTCGCATTCTCGCCCCGGCCAGGCAACCGACGTCGCCGTTGATCGCGATGAGTCCGCTGCGGACGCCGAGATCATCACCGGGAAGTGCCGCCGCGACGTTGTCGCCGGCGTTGCCCTCCACCAGCACCTCGCCGCCCGTCATCCCGGCAGCCAGCCAGTCGCCGGCGTCGCCCGTGATCGTGATCGCGCCTCCCGACATCGCCTCGCCCGCGTGGCGGCCGACAGGGCCCTGCACCCGGATCTCGCCTCGTTGCATGCGTCCGCCGAGGCGATGCACACGGGAGAAGTCGCCGACACATTCGATCCGGCCGTCGGCAGCGTCGCCATGAATCGTGAACAGGTCGCCCAGTTGGCAGGGCCGTCCGTCGGCCAGCACCGGGAGCCTAGCGACGGCTGCGGTGTCGAGTCCGAGCAGCCGGTCGGGTACGACGCCTTCGAGTTCGATCGAGAGCGGGCCGTCGTTGGCCACGGTGGATGGCGAGAGCACGAGAGGCATCGGAGGTGCCACATACAAAAAGAGCTGAGGGCCACGGAAGGCGATTCCTCCCGTGGCCCCAGCATACTTGACGACTGCGATTGACGTCTCGGCGCTTGACGTCGGCAAACCGGTCGCCGTCGGCCTTCGCTACGTCGTGAGCACCGGCACCTTCCGCGAGGCGCTCGTTGGCGACTTCGTCAGTTCGACGGTGAGCACGCCCTTGTCGTAACGGGCCGTCACCTTCGCGGGGTCGACCGCCTCCGGGAGCGGGATGGCACGGCTGAAGCTGCCATAGTGGCTCTCGCGGTGCGTCCAGCCGTCGGTCGTCTTCTCGGTCGCCGACTTCTTCTCGCCCGAGATCACCAGCCGGTCTTCCGAGACGCTGACATCGACGTCCTTCGGGTCGATGCCAGGCAATTCGGCCCGCACGTGGATCTCCGCGCCGCTCTCCGACAGGTCGATCGCAGGCATCCACTGGCCGGGTTCGCCCGCCTCGAGCCACGACGGCCCCGTCAGCGGACGGCTGAAGAAACCCTCGAAGAGACGGTTCATCTCATTGCGAAAATCGGCCAACGTCGTCAGGTTGCCAGGCTCCATGCCAGTCGACCGCTTCGTGCGAAAAGGTATCAGACTCATTGCATCGTCCCCTTTTCTGTTCACGGGAAAAAAGACACACCACACATTGTCAACTCCCTGTCCGCCATGACTGCCCTGTCCGCCATCACGGACGTCACGCTGGCCGCACCTCGATCTTGCGCGGCCGCACCGCCGCGAGCCGTGGCACGTGGATCGTGAGCACGCCCTTGCGATACTCGGCCGAGATCTGCGAGGCGTCGAAGCCCTCGCCGAGTCGGAATGAACGACGGTAGTCGCCGATCCCGTATTCCTGCACCAACTGCCGGCCAGGCAGAGAACGCTGCGGCACCTTCGCATGCACCGACAGGACGCCATCTTCGAAGGACACGTTCATGCTCTCCGCCGAGGCGCCCGGCATGTCGGTGACGAGCATCACCTCGGCGCCGCAGTCGCAGACATCGACGTTGGGCTGGTAGGTCAGGCCGGGGGCCGCCGCGGCCTTCGGCTGCTGGGTGTGCTGTTCAGGCTGCGGTTCGTTGGCTGGCTGAGTGGGTGTCTGGCTGGCTGGCTGCCTGGTTTGCTGGGTGGCTGGCTGGGTGGGGGTGACCATGGGAATGCTCCTTTGGGAATGAACGATTGGTGGACATGAAAGGTGGATGGACGTTGGCATTGGGATTCGGCGTGGGGCTCGGCCGGCCCGGACCGTCAGCCGGTGCGGACCGTGACCTTGTGAGGCTGACGCTCAGGCGCCTTCGGGCAGGTGATGGTGAGCACGCCGTCGACGAGTTTGGCCTCGACGCGGCTGGCATCCACCGCGATCGGCAGCGTGAGCCGCCGTTCGAAGCTGCCCGTGCCCCGTTCCCGGCGATGCCACGTGACGGCCTTGTGCCGCTCGCCATTACCCGAACCGGCTGCGGCAGCGGGTGTGCCAGCCGCGGGCTCGGTGGGCAGATGCGGCTCGGGCCGGGAACCCTTCAGTACGAGTTCCTCGCCGCTCACGGCGATGTCGACGTCGCCTGCATCGAGTCCGGGCAGTTCGGCCTCGACGGTGATGCAGTCGTCGCTCTCGCTCACGTTGACAGCCGGAAAGACGTCGGAGCCGGGCCGAACGCCCCATCCATGCAACGGCGGTGCCGCCGTGAGCGAGGTCCAGAGCCGATCCAACTCGTCGCGCAGTTCATCCAGCGGGTATGCGAAACCCGCTCCAGACAGGGGTCGATACATGGGCATGACATGCTCCTCGGGAAGGGAAGGGCCGGAACCCCAGAACGCCTGGGGCGTGGAAACCACCGGAACGATTGTTCGCCCGCCATCCCTGGAACGATGCAGCCCCGCGGCGCGACGCCAGTTTTGGCGCAACACTCGGAACTGCTCAATCATTCGCAGTGACCGTGGACAAAAACAAATCGCTGCCACGCAAACGAGGATGCAAGAAGCGTGCCGAACCTGGAGGGAGACACGGACACGTGGCCGTGACGCCGGGAATGCCGCGGATCATGCGGTTTCAACCCCGAGTGGACGCGACTGTGGCCGCGGCGCGGCAGAAATGCGGGGCTGTGCGGCCTGTATCGGCTGTCAGCGTGGCAGTTTGTGGAAACCGGTGACGCAACCTCTTCCCGCCGGTTGTGGGCCTGCGCTGATTTCCTATACTGCGACCGTACGTGGATTTGAATGGAGTCGCCATGCGTTTCACTCTGCTTGATCGTGTCACAGCCATCGACCCCGGCAAGAGCATCACAGCCATCAAGACGCTGTCTCTCTCCGAGGAATATCTGGCCGACCATTTCCCCTGCTTTCCCGTGATGCCCGGCGTGCTCATGCTGGAATCGATGACGCAGGCGGCTGCCTGGGCCATCCGGCTGGGAGAGGATTTCGCCCACAGCATCGTGGTTCTGCGGGAGGCCCGAAACGTGAAGTACGGCGACTTCGTGGAGCCGGGGAAGGTGCTTACCGTCACGGCCGAAATCCAGTCGCAGGACGGTCCGTTCGTCAAGGTCAAGGCGAGCGGGAAGGTGGGAGACCGCACCAGTCTCACCGCCCGGCTGGTGTTGGAACGCTACAACATGGCCGACCGGATTCCCTACGGCGACGCCGTCGACGCCCGTGTCCGGGCCGAGATGAGGAGGCTCTGGCCGATTCTCTACCCGGCCTCCCGGCACGCTGACGGTGGTCGCCGGGTCGCCTACGGTGGCCCGATTGCCGCGCACTCTCGGGGAGCCGCGGACTCCGGACTCGTGGCTGCCCCGGCCGTCGCCGGGTCGTGATCGCCCACCGGCTGCGCCCGCGGGATTCCCGGGCGAGATGGTCCGCCGCCGACTCCCGGGGCGGATCTTTCGGCCATTTTGTCGGGCGGATTCAAAAAAAATAGGATTCGGGTTCCCATGTCGTCGGGCCGACACTAAAACCTTTTGGTGTCGGTAGGGTTTTTTCTCCCCGTTTGCAAGGTGCCACGTCGATGCCGTCGCGCGATGAAATTTTCGAAAAGGTCAAGTCCGCACTCGTAGACGCACTGGGCGTCGAAGAGGAGGACGTCTCCCCGAATGCGACCATGGTGGGCGATCTTGGCGCCGAGTCGATCGACTTCCTCGACATCGTCTTTCGCCTCGAGAAGGCGTTTGGCATCAAGATCTCCCGCGGGGAACTCTTTCCCGAGGACGTACTCTCGAGTTCCGAGTATGTCGTCGACGGCAAGGTGAACGCCAAGGGCCTCGCGACGCTCAAGTC
>JBIIOL010000289.1:0-5015 GCA_044336965.1 Pirellulales bacterium
CGTCGCGCGAAGTGCGAATGTTTGCGGAGCGACCGATCCGCCAACGCAGGTCATACCCGCCCTTGCCATCGGGAACGTAGCGGCTGATCTTCTGCTCCGTACCGTGGTTGGCCGAGAGGGCACCGCACCGGATATCGGTCAACACCTCGCCATTCGGCGTCAGCACCGCGCGACGCCAGGCGCTATTGATCGTGTCGGAGATTTCATTGCCGCCGCGGAGCGACGGCGCATTCCCTGCGGCCTTGGCGGCCATGATCGGATCGGTCAGCAGTCTCTTGAAACTGGCAAACACCGGGTTGCCGTGCGCATCGAACGACTCCGGAGCCAAACGCCAGATGTCCCGCGTGCCCTCACCGGGGCAGAGCAGGGAGAAGTCGTGCTGCCAGCCGTCGCCGTGATACCCGAACACGCCACGCGGCACCTCTATCTTCTCGGCGCCGACCTCGCCCTCCTGGATCGTGCCATCACCATTGGCGTCGTGCCAGGCGAAGTAGTTCCTGTTTTTGCCGTCGACATTGAGCACGAGTGCCGCCGACGCCAGGCAGCGATCGCCATCGAACCGGTAGACCGACAGGCCGCGGCCATACGCGAGGTACAGCCGGCCGTCACGTCTGATCATCCGCGGAAAGCTCCCCTCGCCACGCCATGTCTTGCCGAGATCGCCCGTGACGTGCGGCCACACCGCGTCGAGCGTCCACTTGCCGGTCTCGTTCGCGACGACAAACCGCAGCAGGTATTCGCCGTGCCCCTGAATGTAGATGTGGTCGGGGTGTTCGGGGTCCTCGGCATAACCGTTGTTCGCATGCGGCACGAGTCCCTGCCATTCGCGAATCAATTCGCCCTCGGGCGACCACTCGGCAAACCGTCCCGGCCCCTCGCTCTCCATAACAATCGCCAGATCACGCTTCCCGTCATTCCAGCACGAGACGCGACGCGGCCCCATCATCGTCAGACGGTCGTAATGACCGGGCTGCTGCGAGTCGGCCTTCCCGATCGTCCGCAGGACCTTTCCATTCGCGCCAAAGACAAATACGTGGTTGGCAGCCGGATCCGCCACGTAGATCCTGCCGCTTGCATCGACATCCAGGTCCGCTGGTGACTTCACGCCGGCGAGCACGATCGGCGCGGACCACTCGCCGTCCGGCAGTCCCTGCGCGAGCTTCATCGACCGAACGGCAAACGCGTCGCCCACCTGCTGGAGCGCGAACAGGGCTCCGTTCCGCACGGTGATCGCGACGGGCGAGGGCAGATCGACGGCCGCCAGCTTCCTGCCATTCTCGCCGTCGAGCACGGTGACGCGGTCGATGCGGCTCTCTCCCTCTGTCCAGACTTCACGGCCGGCACGATCCTTTCCCTTCACCTCAACCTTCGCGGCCTCGGCAACGTAGACGAACGACCTGTCGCTCTCGCGCGACGCCGCCAGCCCGCACGCGACGCCGTCGAGCAGCACGACGCCCTCGCGGTACATCGCGCGATCAGGCCCCCATTTCCCCTGTGCCTTGTAGATGAATGGCCGCCCGAAGTCCTCGCCGACGGTCCAGACGCCCGAGCCATCGGTCGCGGTCCACGGCCCGCCAGCGGCACCCCCGGAGGCGAACGAGCCGACGATCTGGTCGAGCCCGACCGGCTTCGTCAGGTCGAGCACGAAATTGTTCGTGCCATTTTCGAGGTAGGTCCACGTGAAGACGGCTCCCTCGCCGAAGGTCCCCACGTCGCCGGGGGGTGAATTGACCGGGTCGCCGTGTACCCTCGGCGGCTGCATGTCCTGATCGGGCCGGGGCAGAAATGCGAACGGACCCCCGCCGAGCTTGGCGGTCAACGTGTGCGGCTTGCCGTCGCCGGGCCAGATTTCAGCAGGCAGGAAAATGCCCTTCACGCCGTAGGTGCCCGGCGGCGTGGGCATGAAGTTGTCGTCGAGTCCATCCCAGGTCTCGGTGAACTGTCCCTTGTTGTCCGTGGTCACGGTCCGGGGCTCACCGGAGAGAAACGAACTCACGATCCAGTTCGGATTGCTCGCTTCGGTGATCGCCAACGTCACGCGGTAGGTCCGCGGGAGCGGCCCGTCCGTCGGGAGCGTGTAGGTGATCGGCACGCCTTCTTTCGACGGGCCGTCCTTCGTCACGCCGCCGGCCACCGGAGCCTGGCCGGCCGTTTCGGCAGCCAGACAAGGCAGCCCGCAGATCGCGACCAACGCGGCTGCGAAGAGCAAATGCACACGCATACAATCTCTGACTGTGAAAAGGCTTCTGCAAGACCCATAGCAGACTACCCACATTTGCTGTGCCCAAAAAGGTTGCTGCCACCGTATTCTTGGCTTCCTTTCAAAGGCTGCCGCCATTGACTAACGAAAGGATTTCGTGACTAACGAAAGGATTTCGCATGCCGACGGCCAATCAGTTCCTGAGAGCCACCACCGCGATCCTTGTGGTCGCGTGTGGACTGCTGGGTTCCGCCCGCGGCGACGACACCCTCGTGCAGGTATCGACCGCCGCCTCGCCACGCGTGGCCTACTCCGTCGAGCGGCAGGGCGACTCGCTCGTGGTCATCGTCTCGGTGGAGCCGCTGTCGGCCGACGCCTCGCCACGGCAGCCTGCCGGCGGCGTCGGCGTGCAAGTCGGCGCGGCGGCTGACAACTCGGTCGTGATCACCGGCGAGAATCCCACGCGGGAAGCTGCTGACGGGAACGTGCGGTTCACGTTTCGGATCCCGGCTGAGCGGCTCGTCGCCAGCCCCGCCGGCTGGGAGAAGCTGCGGCTCGCGTTCGCCGTCGAGTGGGCCGGCGGTCCGCTGGGTCAGCCCCGCCAGCGGGAGACGTTTCTCCAGTCAATGTCCCGGTCGCCTCATGCGGGGCTGTCGCCCTCGCCAGTCGATTGGCAGCCGCAGAACGTCGTCGAGTTTGCTCGGGCCGCCGAGGACCGACGGCTCTCCATCGGCTTTCCGTTCACTCAAGCCTGCGATGGAAAGGCCACGATCGTCATCGAAGATGCGCAAGGCAACCGCGTCCGGAATCTCGTCGCCGGCATGGAGATGGCGAAGGGCTCCCGCCGGATCACCTGGGATGGCTGCGATGACCGCGGCGTGCCGCAACTGCCGGGCGAGTATCGGTGGCGGTCGATCTCTCATCCGGGACTCGAGCCCGAATACCTCTTCGCGTTCTGCGACGGGCCCGGCTCGAACCACGGATCGCTGCATGCAGCGGCCACGAACGGGAAACAGCTCTTCTTTGGCACGTCGGTCTCCGAGGGGGGACACGAGCTCATCCAGCTCGAGCCCGACGGCACGTTCGTTCGAGGCTACAACTCGCCAAACGGCCACGGCCTGGCGCGGGTGGCGGTCGCGGCGGACGAAACGTTTCTCTACGCCGTCTACGACGGCACGGCTTGGGGCCAGCACGTCGACCGCGCGAAGCCCGACTGGCAGGCGGAGCAGAAGCTTTCGCTCGTGCGGTTCGACCACACCGCCGGCAACCAGGTCGACTTCAAGCCCGGGGTCCGTTTCGCGGAGCTCGGCCGCTATGCCGTGGGGCCGGGATCGTCGCAAAAGCTTCCCGACCGGACTGCGCTCGCGGGCATGGTGCTTCGCGACGGGCGGCTCTACGTCGGCGATGCGGTCAGGAGCGTGATCCTCGACGTCGCCCCCGCGACCGGCGAGATCGCCCGCACGATCCCCCTCGAGAATCCCGTCGCACTGGCCGCCAACGCTTCCGGGCTCTACGCCGTGGCAGGAAACCGTCTCGTGCGGATCGATCCCGCAACCGGGAAGAGTGTGGTGATCGCAGCGTCACTCGAAGGCCAGCCGACCGGCCTCGCGGTCGGCGGCGACGGGCGATTCTACATTAGCGACGCCCGGTCGCACGTCGTGCGAATGCTCAGCGCGGGCGGCAAGCAGGTGGCAATGATCGGCAAACCGGGTGGGATTACGAAAGGGGCGTACGACCCGCTCAAGCTCCACCACCCCGCCGGGCTCGTCGTCTCGCCCGACGGACATCTCTGGGTGACCGAAGAGGAGCGTTGGACGCCAAAACGTCTCGCGGCCTACGACGTTGGAACCGGGAAGATGTGGAAGGAGTTCTTCGGCCCCACGGCGTATGGGGCGTCGGGCGGCAGCTTCGATCCCGAGGATTCGACCCGCTGGATCGGACAGGGCACGCTCTTCACGATCGACGCCGAGAAGAAGACGGCCGTGCCGGTGTCGATTCTCGGCGGTGAGACGGGCACACACTATCGCTTCCACCGGCAGGACGGCAGGACGTTCGTCATCGCCTTCGGCAAGGCAACCTCCATCGAGGAACTGTTGCCCGACAACACGTTGAAACCGCTCGCCTGCTTCAGTTCGGCCCACCAATATTCCTACGCCCAGTCGTGGAAGCCGCCACAGGAATTCGTGGAGGCATTCCGTCGCGACTACCCGAACGTGAAATACGACTACGGCCACCGCGGGCAGCCGGGCCATGGCTACGGCATGCTCTGGGTGGATCGCGACGGAGACGGCCGGATGCAAGCCGGCGAGATCGAGTTTTCGACGGCTGCCGAAAGCCTCGGCGGCTCTGGCTGGGGGCACGACTTCCACGACCTGACCATGCGGCTCCCGGCGAAGGTCGCGGGGAAGAACGTGATGGTGACGCTCGTGCCCGATGGCTGGTGGCCGGGCGGCGCACCCAAGTATCCCGCCCTCAACGATGCCGTGAAGGCCGGGGTGCCGATCGACTTGCCTGGCACGGTGGGCGTGGAGACCACGACCGACCGCTTCGGCACCATGATCGTGAACAGCGATCCGGAGATGCGAGCCTTTTCACCCGATGGACGGCTCCTGTGGCAGTATCCCAACCGCTGGTCGGGCGTGCACGGATCCCACGCCGCGCCGTTGCCGAGCCCCGGCGAACTGCAGGGCGTGCTCTTCTTCACCGGCGTCGCGCCGCTCGACGACAGGGCCGACGTGATGTTCATGAACGGCAATCACGGCCGCGGCTTCGTCATGACCACCGACGGCCTCTACGTGGACGAGGTCTTCCCCGA
>JBIIOL010000291.1:0-5005 GCA_044336965.1 Pirellulales bacterium
ACGTCGGTGAGCCGGAAATCCCGGCCGCTGTGGCGGTAGGTGAGCTTCGTGTGGTCGAGGCCGAGGAGGTGGAGCATCGTTGCCTGCAGGTCATGCACGTGCACCGGCTTCTCCACCGCCTTGAAGCCAAGCTCGTCGGTGGCCCCATACACCGTGCCCGCCTTCACGCCGCCGCCGGCCATCCAGACGGTGAAGCCATGGTGGTTGTGGTCCCTGCCCGAGGGCTCCTTGACGCCCTGTTCGTTTGCCAGTTCAACGGTCGGCGTTCTGCCGAACTCGCCGCCCCACAGTACCAAGGTCGTGTCCAGGAGCCCGAGGCCGACGAGATCGTCGAGCAGGGCGCCGATCGCCCGGTCGCATTCGCCCGCGAGCCTACGGTGGTTTTTCTCGATGTGTTCGTGGCTATCCCACGGCTGGCCCTGGCCGTGCCAGAGTTGGACATACCGCACGCCCCTTTCGACGAGCCGGCGGGCGATGAGCATCTGCCGACCTTGCACATCGTCGCCATAGCGGTCGCGCACATGCTTGGGCTCGCACGACACGTCAAAGGCCTCCGTCGCCTCCGACTGCATCCGCCAGGCCAGTTCCATCGAGGCCAGCCGCGCCTCCAGCTGCGGATCGCGCTGCCGCGCTTCGATGTGGCGCTTGTCGAGAGCCGCAGTGAGGTCGAACTGCCGCCGCTGCGTGTCACGGTCGAGCACGGGATGCCGCACATACTCGACGAGGTCCTCGACGCGGGTCTTCTTCGTGTCGATGTAGGTGCCCTGAAAGGCCCCTGGCAGGAAGGCGCTCCGCCAGTTTTCGGTGTCCTTGATCGGATAGCCGCCGGGGCACATCGCCACGAAGCCGGGGAGATTCTGGTTCTCGGTGCCCAGGCCATAGGTCACCCACGCGCCGGCCGAAGGCCGGACCAGCCGCGCGTCGCCGCAGTTCATCAGCATCAGCGACGGCTCGTGGTTGGGAACGTCGGCATGCATCGACCGCACGACGAGCAGCCGGTCGGCGTGGCGGGCCACGTGGGGAAAGAGGTCGCTCACCTCGAGGCCGCTCTCGCCGTGCCGCGAGAAGGCAAAGGGCGACGGCAGGGCGGCCCCGGTCCGCCGCTCGGTGGCCAGCTTGTTGGGGATCTCCCGGCCGGCGTACTGTTCGAGCGCCACCTTGCGGTCGAACGTGTCGAGATGGCTCGGGCCGCCGTTGGCGAAGATGTGGATGACCGCCCGGGCGCGGGCCGGAAAATGCGGCTGCCGCGGCGCCATCGACGTGGCCACCACGGAGCCGGCCGACGCGGTCTCCTGTTGCAAAAGGCTCGCCGCCCCCAGCCAGCCCAGGCCCATGCCGGTGCGGGCGAGCGCCTCACGGCGGGTGATCGGCAGCAGGCGGTGATTCAAGAGGGTCATGCTGATACCTAATCGACAAACTGAAATTCGGCTGTGGCCAATAGCGCGTGCGCCAGTCGCTGCCACGTGTCCATGGGCTGCACCGCGCCGGTCGATTCGCCGGCCAGCCAGTCCTGCGCCCGCTGCCGTTCCTCTGGCGTGGGATCGCGACCGAGCACGGCTCTCCAGACCGCCGGGATTCGTGCGTCGGGGCACCAGTTGTCGCCCAGATCGCGGTCGACGCGGGCAGCGACCTGTCGGGCTGCCGCCACCACGAGTGGCGCGTTGAGCACCGCCAGCGACTGTTGCGGCACGGTCGTCTTCGAGCGGACATGCACGGCGGTGTCGGGATTCGCGATGTCGAACACGCGGAGGATGCCGGGCACGTTCTGTCGGTCCAAGCGGCCGTAGAGCGACCGCGTGCTCATCGCCGTCTCCGCCAACGGATCGATACCCGGTCCGCCATCACGTCCGCGGTCGAGTGTGCCTGCGGCGACGAGCATGCTGTCCCGCCATGCCTCCCAGTCGAGCCGGCGACGGTTGGCCCGGCCGGAGAGCCGGTTGTCGGGATCGCGCTCGGCCAGATCCGCACGGATCGCGGTCGACTGTCGCCACGTGCGGCTGGTGACGATCTCGCGGTGCAGCCAGCGCAGGCTCCACTTCCCTTCGTCGATGAATCGCCGCGCGAGATCGTCAAGCAACTGCGGATGCGAAGGCGGCTCGCCGCGGAGACCCAAGTCACTCGGCGTGTCGACGAGCCCGCGGCCCATGTGGTGGGCCCATGCCCAGTTGACGATCATCCGCGCGGAGAGCGGGTTTGTGGGCGAGATGATGGCCCGCGCCAGATCGAGCCGGCCGCTCGAATCACGGGCCACGGCGGTGCCGCCGAGCAGTTTCGGCAGTCGCCGCTCCACCTTCTCGCCCGGCCTGCCGGCATTGCCGCGAAGGAAGACATGGCTGTCAACCGGATGGTCGGCGTCGAGGATCGCCATCGCCCGCGGTGGGCCGCCCGCCGATCCGGCCATGTGGACGGTAACGTCCTTCTTGCGTTTTCGCAGTTCTCTCTGCTCGGCAGAGGTGGCCACACGCATCGCCTCAGCCCGCGGCACGACCAGCGGCGATCCCTCCACGCCCAAGAGCGTGCGCAGGGCTGCGAGCTCCGCCGGTTCCTTGGGCTCTGCGGCGGGGCCGCCGGCGGACTCGGGTGCCACCCGCGCCACGAGCCGTGCATACATCTCCGCAAGCTGGCGGAGCGTCGTCGGCTTCGTCGACACGAGTTCCTGAAACACAATTTGGTTGACCACTTTTGGGTCGCGTGGCTCCGGGGCCTGCCCCCCGAGGTCCTTCAACCCGATGTCCTTCAATCCGAGGTCCTTCAACCAGCTGGCCACGACCGCATCCACTGCCGGACCAATCTCGGCGTCGGGCTTGCCGCGGGCCGCAGCCCAGACACCCAGAATCGGGTGCTTCGGCTCGGCCTTGTCGAGCAGCCGTTTCAAACGATCGAGCAGCAGTTGCTCCAGTTCGTAGCCGTCGGCGAGTTTGGGCGGCCGGTTGTCTCCGGCACGCGGAGTCGGGCGGGCGACCTCGGAGAAGTAATCGGCGGCATGGGCCACCGCATCGCGGGTCGCCCTCGCATGCACCGCCTTCTCGTGGGTGGTGATGGCCGCCTCGAGTTGTTTGAGCTTCGCGGCAAAAGCCTCGGCCACCGGCCCCGGCGGCGGGTCGCCAATGGCGGGCAGTTCCTCCGGGATCCTGGAGCTGGCAAAGATGCCGTGCAGGGCATAGTAGTCGGCCGTGCTCACCGGCTCGTACTTATGGTCATGGCAGCGGCCGCAGGCGACGGTGAGCCCCATCAGGCCGCGGGTCACGAGGTCGATGCGGTCGTCGATGATGTCGTGGTTGTTGCCGAGAAACGTGCGGCCCACCGTGAGGAAGCCGAGCGCCGCCAGATCGCTCCTCGGCACCGCTGGCTCGATCCGGTCGGCAGCGAGTTGGAGCGTGACGAACTGGTCGTAGGGCAGGTCGCGCTCGAGGGCATCGACCACCCAGTCGCGATAGGTCCACGCAAAGGGATACCGTGGATCCTGATTGTCGAACGCGTAGCCCATCGTGTCGGCGTAGCGGGCGAGGTCGAGCCATTTTCGAGCCCAGTGCTCGGCGTGCTCCCGCGAGGCGAGGAGCCGATCAACCGTCGCGCGAAAGGCTGCGTCGGTCGCCGCCGGGCCGCCAACCGCTGCGGCGCAGAACGCATCGGCTTCGTCGGCCGACGGGGGCAGGCCCGAGAGGTCATAATACAGTCGACGGATCAGATCCCGTGGAACTGCTTGAGGAGATGGCGTCAGATCGGCGTCGCTGAGCTTTGCGGCGATGAAGCGGTCGATCGGGGAGACCGACCAGGCGTCGCGCAGCGAGGGCTCGAAGGCCGCGGGCAGGTCGGGGGCCGGATGTCGCGCGGGTGGTGTGAACGCCCAGTGGCTCTTGAGCGACGTGGCAAGCCGTTCTTCCATGGAGGCGGCGGGGGCCGGCTGCGTGGCATCGCCGTCGCCACCAGGGCCGCTCCAGGGCGCACCGGCGGCGACCCAGTTCTCAATCGTCGCGATCTCGTCGGCAGAGAGTTTTTCATCGGGGGGCATCGCCAGCTCGCCTGCATGCCGCACAGCGGCCACGAGCCTGCTCTTGGCGGCATCGCCCGGCACCACGACCGGCCCGGTGTCGCTTCCGGCCAGGAGCGACCGGCGGCTGTCGAGCCGGAGGCCCGCCTCCGCCACCTTGTCGCCGTGGCAGCCCTGACACTTCGCTGCCAAGAGCGGCCGCACCCGCGACTCGAAGAGGGCTTCGAGTTCACGCGACGTGGCCTCGGCGGCCGTCGCGACGCCGTTCCCGAGAATAACGCCGATCACAAGAGCGAAGGCCGAACAACAGCGTCGCGGCGTTGCGAAGGTGTTCATGGTCGGCGGCCGCAGGCGGGAGGGGCGATGGCTGTGAAGGAAAATCGCCCACGATACGCCTCAATTGTAGTCGGCGACTTCGCCGTGTGCACGCCACGTTTTCGAGGCGAATCGACTGAATTCGACGGTTAATCGCCGCTCCAAAACCAACCGGTCCGAACAGGACGAGGAACTGGTTTGACACCTCTGGCAGCCGCAAACACTGCGGCGTTCGCATGGTCACACTCAGCGCCAGAAGCGCCGTAGTTCACTACGATTGTCAATTGTCGATCGGCCGATCTCGAGCGAGAAAGCCTCCCGACTGTCCCAGGAGACCCGCTGCGGAATTCCATGGCGCGTGAAACCATCCAAAAAGTGCTGATCGTGGTGGGCGACGCCACCGAGACCGTCGACACGCTCTATCCGTATTACCGGCTGCAGGAGGCGGGATTCGAGCCGGTCGTGATCGCGCCCGAGCGGCGGACCTACCAGATGGTGCTCCACGAGGTGAGGCCCGGCTGGACGATTACGAAGGAGTGGGAGGGCTATCAGATCGACGCCGATCTCGCCTTCGCCGACGTGCGGCCCGACGACTATCTGGGCATCTTCTATAGCGGCGGCCGGGCGCCCGAGTACATCCGCTACGACGAGGATCTCGTGAGGATCACGCGTCATTTCTTCAGCGAGAACAAGCCGGTG
>JBIIOL010000290.1:0-5005 GCA_044336965.1 Pirellulales bacterium
GGCTCGTCCGAACGTGCTGTTCGTCATCTGCGACGACCTCTGCTGTGCGCTCTCGTGCTACGGTGATGCGACGGCACAGTCGCCCAACATCGACCGGCTGGCAGCGCGGGGCGTGCGGTTCGAGCGAGCCTACTGCCAGTATCCGCTCTGCAATCCCAGCCGCGCAAGCCTGCTCACCGGCCGACGGCCCGCCCACACGACTGTCCGCGACAATCAGAAGCACTTTCGCGACGTCGATTCGACGGTCGTCACGCTACCGCAGGCTTTCAGGCAGGCGGGCTGGCGGAGCGAGCGGATCGGCAAGCTCTATCACTACGGCGTGCCGGGCCAGATCGGCACCTCCGGTCTCGACGATCCGCCCAGCTGGGATGCCGTGTTCAATCCCAGGGGCCGCGACGTGGCCGACGAGTCGCAGATCTTTTCGCTCGAGCCGGGCAAGTTTGGCGGCACGGTCAGCTGGCTGGTCGCCGATGGCACCGATGCGGAGCAGACCGACGGTATCGCCGCGGCCCGGGCGGTGGAACTGCTCGAGGGGTTTGCCAAAGCGCAGACGCCGTTCTTTCTGGCGGTCGGCTTCTACCGGCCACACACGCCCTACGTGGCGCCCAAACCCTGGTTTGAAAAGCATCCGTTGACTGGCGTGGAGCTGCCGGAGGTGCCCGCCGACCACGATGCGCAGGTGCCGGCGCCGGTGGTGAACAGCCGTAAGAAAGAGGAGCGGCGGCTCGTCGGTGACCTGGGCCGCGAGGCGGTGCAGGCCTATCGCGCGAGTGTCTCGTTCGTCGATGCACAGGCGGGGATCGTGCTCGACGCGCTCGACCGCCTCGGACTCCGCGACAACACGATCGTGGTCTTCACGAGCGATCACGGCTACCACCTCGGCGAGCATGGCCTCTGGCAGAAGCGGAGTCTGTTCGAGGAGAGTGCCCGCGTGCCGCTGGTGATCGCCGCGCCCGGTGGCCGGAGTGGCGCCGAGGCTGGTGGCCGGAGTGGCGCCGAGGCTGGTGGCCGGAGTGGCGCCGTGGCGACGCACACGGTGGAACTGATCGACCTCTGCCCGACCCTCTGTGATCTGGCGGGCGTGCCGCTGCCCGCTGGCGTCGACGGCCGCAGCCTCGCGCCGCTGATCCGGGCGGATGTGGCGGCTCGGCAGGACTTCGCGGACCGGCCGGCGTTGACCGAGGTCGAACTTGGAAAATATCGTGGCGTGAGCCTGCGGAGCGGCCGGTGGCGGTACACCGCGTGGCAGGGGCCCGAGGGCCCGGCCGGCCGGCAACTCTACGACCACGACACCGATCCGCGCGAACTGGTGAACCTGGCTGACGATCCGGCGCACGCCGCGACGGTGCAGTCGCTCGATGCCGAGTTGCGGCGGCGCACCCTTCCATAAGGAGCTGTTCCATGAGCGTGTCGATTCCGGCGAGTCGCCGTGCCAACTGGTGCATGACGGCGGCGGTCCTTGCGGTTGCGGTGTCGATGCCCGTTGCGAAGGCCGCGCCGCCAAACGTGGTCGTCATCCTCGCCGACGACCTCGGCTTTTCCGACCTGGGCTCGTACGGCGGTGAGATCGACACGCCCCATCTCGATCGCTTGGCCGCCGGCGGCCTGCGGTTCACTCAAGGCTACAACACCGCCCGCTGCTGGCCGACCCGTGGTGCGCTGCTCACCGGCTACTATCCGCAGGCGATCCGCCGCGATGCCCTGCCGGAAGGCAGGGATGGGAAGGGAACGCGGCCCGCCTGGGCGCGGCTCCTGCCGGAGCTGCTCGCGCCGGCCGGCTATCGGTCCTACCACTCCGGCAAGTGGCACATCGATGGCGACCCGCGGTCGCAGGGTTTTGCGCGGTCGCTCGACGTGACGAATGGGGACAACAACTATTTTTCTGCCGCAGGCGTTGTCGAGGACGGCCGGCCGGTGCCGGTCACCGATGATTTCTATGCCACCACCGCGATCGGCGACCATGCGGTCAAGTGCCTCGCCGACCACGCGCGGGAGCACGCAGGAAAACCGTTCTTCCACTATGTGCCCTTCACGGCGCCCCACTTCCCGCTGCAGGCACCGCCGGAACTCGTCGCGAAATACCGCGACCGCTACCGAGCCGGCTGGAACGCCGTGCAGCAGGCACGGGTCGAGCGGCTCAAGGCTCTGGGCATCGTGACGACCGCCCCGGCAGCGATGGAGCGGGAGATCGGCCCGCCGTATCACAAGCCCGACGCGATTGAGATCCTCGGAGCAGGCGAGGTGAACAGGCCGCTCCCATGGGAGGACCTCTCGCCCACGCAGCGGGATTTTCAGATCGACAAGATGGCGATTCATGCGGCGATGATCGACAGCATGGACCAGCAGGTTGGCCGGATTCTCGCGCAGCTTGAGGCCATGGGGGTGTTCGATGACACGCTCGTGCTCTTCGCCAGCGACAACGGCGCCTCGGCCGAGATCATGGTCCGCGGCGAGGGGCACGATTCTCAAGTCTCGCCCGGCTCACGGAAGTCGTTTTTGTGTCTCGGCCCGGGCTGGTCGAGCTGTGCCAACACGCCCTTTCGGCGGCACAAGACCTGGGTGCACGAGGGGGGCATCGCGACGCCCTGGATTGTGCACTGGCCACGGGGTGTTTCCACCAAGGGCCAGCTTCGCACGCAGCCGGTGCACGTGATCGACGTCGTGCCGACGGCGCTCGAGCTGGCGGGCATCGAGCCGCCCGCCGAGCACGCAGGAAAGCCGGTGCCGCCGCTGCATGGCCGGAGTTTTGCCACAGCGCTGAAGGATCCCGCCGCTCCGCCCGCGCATGACACGCTCTGGTGGTGCCACGAAGGGCATCGCGCCGTGCGAAGAGGCGACTGGAAGCTCGTGGCCGCGAAGGGCACGCCGTGGGAACTCTATGATCTCGCCGCCGACCGCTGCGAGACGAAAAACCTCGCCGCCGGTGAGCCGGCCCGCGTGGCCGAACTGGAGGCAGCCTGGAACCGGATCGCGGAGGAGTGCCGCACGCTCGCCGCGGCCGATGCGCCGGCCGAGCCGGTCCGGCCGGCGGCTGCCGCGAAGGGAAAACAGCCGAACATCATCTACGTGATGACCGACGACCAGGGCTACGGCGACATCGCGGCCCACGGTAATGCCATCATCCGTACGCCGCATTTGGACCGGCTCCACGGGCAGAGTGTCCGGCTGACCGAGTTTCACGCGAGCCCCACCTGCTCGCCCACGCGGGCGGCGCTCATGACCGGCCGGCACGAATTTCGCTCCGGCGTCACCCACACGATCAACGAGCGCGAGCGGCTGGCCCTCACGGCAACGACGCTGCCGCAGCTTTTGAAGACGGCCGGCTACACAAGCGGCATCTTCGGCAAGTGGCACCTGGGCGACGAAGACGCCTACCAGCCGGGCAAGCGGGGCTTTGATCGCGTCTTCATCCACGGCGGCGGCGGAGTTGGGCAGAGCTTCCCGGGCAGCTGTGGCGACGCGCCAGGCAACTCGTACTTCAGTCCGATGATCCGCAGCGACGGCACGTTCGTGAAGACCAAGGGCTACTGCACCGACGTCTTCTTCGATGCTGCACTCGACTGGATCGACCGCTGCCGGAAGGAGGGTAAGCCGTTCTTCTGTTATGTCACGCCGAACGCACCCCACGGGCCGCTCGACTGTCCGTGCGGCTCCGACACGCCGTATCTCGCAAGGCTCGAGGCCGCCGGCGTGAAGGATCCGCGGCAGCGGGCCGAGATCGCGAAGTTCTACGGCATGATCGAGAACATCGACACGAACATCGGCCGGCTGATGCGGAAGCTCGACGAGTGGGGTCTGGCCGACGACACGCTCGTCGTGTTCACGACCGACAACGGCACCGCCACCGGTGCCCCGGTCTTCAACGCCGGGATGCGCGGGATGAAGGGCACCGCCTATCGCGGCGGCACGCGAGTCCCAAGCTTCTGGCGGTGGCCGGGCACGCTGCCATCTGGCGTCGATGTGCCGGCCGTGACGGCGCACATCGACGTGCTGCCGACGCTCTGTGAGTTCGCCAACATAGAAATTCCTGCCGGCATCGCCGCCAAAGTCGAAGGCCGAAGCCTCGTGCCGCTGTTGCGCGACGGAAAAGCCGCGTGGCCCGACCGACCCCTCTTCACGCACCTCGGCCGCTGGGATCGCGGCAAGCAGGCGGAGACCGAGTACCGCCAGTGCCGCGTTCGCGAGGGGAAGTGGAGCCTTGTGAACGTGAAAAACAATCCAACGACGTGGGAACTTTACGACGTTGCTGCTGATCCGGGCGAGCAGAACGACCTGGTGAAGCAGCATCCAAACGTCGTGGCCCGCCTCACCGGTGAGTACGACCGCTGGTGGCATTCCGTGCAGCCCGACCTCGTCAATGAGAACGTCCCCATCCCCGCCGTGAATCCGTTCAAGGCCGCCTACGAGCGGCAGTTCGGTCCCCCGCCCACGGCATCCGACGTCTCCTACGGCTCCCATCCCAAGCAAGTGATGCATTTCTGGAAGACGCCGCAGGCCACGGCTGATAAGCCCGTGCCGCTGCTGTTCTTCATCCATGGTGGCGGCTGGCAGGGCGGTGACCGGATGAGTGGTCTGACGGGCATGCTGCCGAAGATGCTCGCGTCGGGAGTGTCGGTGGTGTCGACCGAATACCGGTTCATCAAGGAGGCGATGGATGCGGGCATCGAGCCGCCGGTACAAGCGCCGCTCTCCGATGCCGCGCGGGCGCTGCAGACCGTCCGCAGCCGAGCGGCCGAGTGGCAGATCGACAAGGCTCGGATCGCCGCCAGCGGTGGCTCGGCCGGCGCCTGCTCGAGCCTGTGGCTGGCGTTTCACGACGACATGGCCGATCCGGCCAGCAGCGATCCGGTGGCGCGGGAATCGACGCGTCTCTTGGCGGCCGCCGTGACCGGCGCGCAGACCACGCTTGACCCACTCCAGATGAAGGAGTGGACGCCCAACAGCCGCTACGGCGGCCATGCCTTCGGCTTCATGAGGAGTGCCGACAAGCGGGACAGCCAGTTCG
>JBIIOL010000292.1:0-4995 GCA_044336965.1 Pirellulales bacterium
GACGACCGAACTCGTCCAGACGGGCACCGGCGCACACCCGCCGGTCGACGCGACGGGCGCGATGCCCGACGGCCGTCCCTACGACGGGCCGGAAGCGTTCAAGGCCCGCCTGGTCGAGGATATCGACCGTTTCGCCACGGCGCTCGTCGAGAAACTGGCGACCTACGCCCTGCGGCGTGCCATGACCGTCGACGATCGCGATGCGATCGCCGGGATCGCCGCGTCCTGCAAGGCCGACGGCTACCGCCTGCGATCGATGGTCGAGGCGATCGTCATGTCCGACCTGTTTCGGCGGCGGTGAGCCGCAGCCACGTTTCGCGCAGTACCACGAGCACGAGAGGATCAGCGCAATGTCACGACGCGTTCCGGGAGCCTGGAAAATCAGCCGTCGCCACGTCCTGCGGGGCGCCGGGGCCACGGTCGCCCTTCCGCTGCTCGACTGCATGGCCGCCAACCGTACCGCTGCCGCCGCGGCCGTCCCTCCGGTGGCTCGCAGCGTGTTCGTCTATCTGCCCAACGGCGTCAACACGCTCGACTACCAGATTCTCCAGCCCGGCAAAGGCTACACCTTCAGCACCTCGCTCAAGCCGCTCGAACGCCACCGCGAGCGGATCACACCGATCAGCGGCCTGCACCATCCCCACGCTCTCGGTCACCACCACGGCTGCCAGTCGATCTGGCTGACGGGAGCGAAGCTCGGGCCGAGTGAGAGGAACTCCGTATCCGTCGACCAGCTGATGGCCGAGCGTACCGCACCGCACACGCGGTTCGCGTCGCTCGTGCTGAGCGACACGGGACAGTCGCTTTCACGCAACGCTGACGGCATACCCCTGCCTGCCGAGACGAAGCCGGCCGAGGTGTTTCGGCGTCTCTTCCAAGTGGCGGAGGGAGGCGCGGGGAAGGAGCGGCGCGAGCTACACAAGACCGGCAGCGTGCTCGATGCGGTGCTCGACGAGGCACGGGCGCTCGAGCGGTCGATCGGCTCGGCCGACCGCTCCCGACTCGATCAATACCTGTCGAGCGTCAGGGAGGTGGAAATTCGCACCGAGCGGGCCGAGCGGTGGCTCGACGTGCCGCGGCCGAACGTCGACGCAGCCACATCACGCCGGCTCACCCGTGAGGTTTCGCAGCAGCAGGTGGGGGAGTATTTCCGCACGATGTACGACCTCATGGTGCTCACCCTCCAGACCGACATGACGAGGGTGATCACCTTCAGCACCGGCGACGAGGGCAAGGGGCTACCGATCCCCGAGATCCAGATCAACCAGACCCGCCACTCGCTTTCACACCACAATGGCGATCCCGAGCAACTCCGGCGGCTGACCGAGAGCGACACGTTCAATGTCGAGCAGTTCGCCTACCTGCTCGACCGGCTCGCCGCCGTTTCCGACGGCGACGGCACGCTGCTCGACACGACCATGCTGCTCTACGGCAGCGGCATGGCCTACGGCCACAGCCACGGCAACGCCAACGTGCCGACGATCCTGGCGGGTGGCCGGCGGCTGGGCCTCAACCACGGCAGCCACGTCGATTACAACGCGGGCCACTTCGAGGGCTACGACCTTTCGAACGCCGGTCGGCACTATAAAATCTGTTCCAGGCCGGTCAACGAGAAGGGACGGCTGAGCAACCTGCTCCTGACCATGGCCCACCGGATGGGCGTGGAGTCCGAGCGGTTCGCCGACAGCATCGGCACGGTGTCGGAGGTCGAGGCCTGAGATGCGTGCCGTCCGCCGCGAACTGCTGCTGGTGATCTCTTGGGCCGCGTTTGGCCAGGCGTTGGTACGTGCCGACGAGAAGGCCGAGCCGGCGGCGGTGCAGGCCGCGCCCGACGGCACGCCGATCGCGACGTTCGAGGCCTACCCGCCCGCGGGATCGGCCCGTGCGATTGCGGGCGAACTCACGATGGTCGACCACGTCAACCGGATGGGCATGCTGCGCGACGACCGCACCGATGCGCAGGACAAGTACGCCTACGATCTTCCCCACCACTTCGCACTCCTGCCCTACGGCGAGGTGTTCTTCAACGGGGCGAGGGCGAATCTGGAAGATATTCCGCTGGGCACGCACCTCCACGGCTGGTTTCATCTCGGGCCGCGCGGCTGGTTCAAGGTCCGACTCGCCGGGAGCGAATTCGAACAGGGAGTGAAGAACGAGCCGAACGAGCGTTCACCCGACTCCCCGTGGTGCCGGGCGATCCGTCTCGAGGACGACTTCACCTGCGACGCACGCCAGAACATGATCTGGGAGATCCTCGAGATCGACCGGGAGGGTCGCAAGCTCATCGCCGTGCGGCGCGAGGCCGAGGCCGGCGAGCGGCTGCCGACCCCAGCCGAGGCGGCCGCGGCGATGATTCGGGCACCATCGATGCTGGCCAGCCGGCAGGTCTTCGACTTCGATGCGGCGACCCGCGTCTGGAGCGGCCGCGAACTGCACGACGCCTCCGCCCTCGCCGTGGGGCAACGCGTGCTCGTGAACCGCACGAGGGCCACGATCGCCGGGCCGGGTCGGCTCATCGACGTGTGGGTCGATGCCGAGAGCCGCCGGCTGGGTGCGGCCCGGCAGGCCCACAGGTTTACCGAGCACGAACGGGTCCGCGGCGTGCCAGCCCGCATCGAAGCGATCGAATACGGGGAGAATGCGTCGGGCGTGGTGACCGCCGTGCTCCATGCCGCGATGTCGGCCGAGGCGCGGGAATCCTTCAAGCCGAAGACCGGAGGTGCGGTGATCGTGGCGGAGCCTACCCTGCGAACCTACGACACGCTCAACGGCGGCGTGGCGGTCACGTTTCGGGATGTCGATACGGCATCGATCCCGGCCCCCGGCTCGAGCGGCACGACGGTCAGGTTTCATATCGCGGAAATGCTCGAAGGTATCCGGCCCGGCCGCACGGTCCGGCTGAAGGCGTCCGGGTGGCCCCGGGTCGAAGCCCTGCGTGAAGAGAGCCTGAACCTGTTCGACCTGCGCCCCAAGCTCATCGACGAAGACGGCGTGCAGCGGACGACGGCGCCCTTTTCACGCTGACGACAGGAGACAGCCGACCATGGATCGCTCCTACGAACGCGGCGTTCCTTCGAGACGCGGGCTGCTCGCCGGCGCGGCTGCGTCTGCCGTCTCGGCGGCGTGGGCCTGCGCACACGCCGCCGTACCAAAGACCCAGCGAATTCTGCTGCGTTCGGGCTGGCAGACCATCAACATCGGCGACATCGCCCATACGCCCGGGATGCTGCATCTCCTCGAGCGGCACGTGCCTGGAGTGGAAGTATGGCTCTGCCCGAGCCGGGTCGACGACGGCGTTAGCGAGATGCTTGCGGCACGGTTCCCGCGGGTGCGCATTCTCGATCGGGAACGCGACCTCGCGGAGGCCTTCGCGGCCTGTGATTTCCTGCTGCACGGATCCGGGCCGTTTCTCGTCGCGGCGAAGGACGTGCGGGCGTGGCGGGAGACGACCGGCAAGCCCTACGGAATCTATGGCATCACGCTCGATCCGTCGTTTCTTCCCGATGGTGCCACGTCCACGCGTCCTCCCGATCAGGCACTCTCGGAGATGATCAACCTTCTTTCCGCGGCTGCGTTCGTCTTCTTCCGCGACACGGCGTCGCTCGCCGTGGCCAAGGAAAAAGGCTGCACTTGCCAGGTCATGGATTTCGGCCCCGACGCGGCTTTCGCGACCGATCTACGTGCCGACGCCGCGGCCGAACGCTTCCTCGCCGCGCACGATCTCGAACCCGGACGTTTCCTCTGCTGCATACCTCGGTACCGCTACACGCCTTACTGGCGGCTGCCAGGCCGTGAGCAGGCCGCCGACCCCATGCGGCACGCCCGCAACGAGGAGTTCAAGGAACACGATCACGCACCGCATCGGCAGGCCATCGTGAGGGTCATCCGCGAAACCGGCATGAAGGTTTTAATCTGTCCGGAGGATCGCACGCAGATGGAGATCGGCCGGGAGATGCTCCTCGAACCACTCCCGGAGGACGTGAAGCGCGATGTCGTCTGGCGGCCAGACTTCTGGCTGCCCGACGAGGCCCTGAGCACCTACGTGCGGAGTGCTGGGCTCTTCGGCAACGAGATGCACAGTCCGATCATGGCGGTCGGCAACGGCGTGCCGGCCGTGGTCTGCCGCTGGCGCGAGCAGACGAACAAGGGGCTCATGTGGCGTGATATCGGCCTGGGCGACTGGCTCTTCGACATGGACGATGCCACCGACGTGGCCCGTGTCGTGCCGACCGTCCTCGCCATGGCGACGAACCGCGACGAGGCGAGAGAGAAGGTCCGCGCTGCCCGCCGACTGGTCGAGAAACGGCAGCGGGAGACCATGGAAACGTTGAGGGGCTGCCTCAACTGACGGCACTGCAGGCCCGTGCTCATGCCTTTGCCCGCGTGGCGGCCCGGTACTTGAGCGGCGTTACGGCGGTCACCTGCCGGAAGAGCGTAGCGAGGTATTCACCCGTGCCAAAACCGCTGGCTCTCGCGACTTTTGGGATGGGCAGATCGGTGGTCGCCAGCAGGTACT
This sequence comes from Pirellulales bacterium, assembly GCA_044336965.1. Lineage (GTDB taxonomy): Bacteria > Planctomycetota > Planctomycetia > Pirellulales > UBA1268 > CAMCQY01. The sequence continues at coordinate 4,517 of JBIIOL010000292.1, forward strand.
TCGCCCGCTCCAACCGCACGCGGCGGATCTCCTGGGCCGGTGACCGGCCGAGCAGTTCCTGAAACGCCCGCTCGAGGCTGCGGCGGGAGAGCGGAACCACCCGCAGCACATCCTCCACGCGGATTGGCTCGGTCGCGTGTTCGCGGATGAAGCCGATCGCCTGCACGAGCAGCGGGTCGCCGATGGCGAGCGTATCGGTGCTCTGGCGGGTGACGATGCCAAGCGGCGGCACCCGGATCGGAGTCGGCGGCAGAGGCTTGCGTTCGATCATCAACTGCAGCAATTCGGCTGCCTGCTCGCCGATCTGTTCCGCGGCAACCGTGATGGCCGACAGATGCGGCATGCAGCATTCGCAGAGCAGGGGATCATCCACGCCGCTGAGCACCGACACGTCCTCGGGGACGAGCAACCCGGCCCTGCGAGAGGCGTCGATCACCGCCCTGCCCTGGACATTGGCCCAGGTCAGCACTCCCACCGGC